>NZ_JBKCVI010000198.1:0-3452 GCF_046317795.1 Flavobacterium sp.
ATAGATAATAGATAAATCTATATCAAACTCTATGTTCTATATTCTATATTCTATATTCTATTATAAACTTAACAGATTTTCTCTGAATTGATCAGCATAATATCGTGTCACATTTTGGTCAAAATAAGGTTCATTGTCGATTCTTCCAATCATTTTGGCTCTTGTTTTCGTTAGGATAATGCTTTCCGTGGCTTTGTTTTCATCTCCCGAAAAAATAATGCCTGCCACAACAATTCCTCTGCTTTTCAATGCTTCAAATGTCATTAAAGTATGATTGATGCTGCCCAAATAATGGCGAGAAACAAGAATAACTTTATACTCTTTTTGAATTAAATCGATGACACAATCAGTATCATTCAGCGGAACTAAAACACCCCCTGCGCCTTCAATAACAAGATGATTATCGGTTTTGGGTTCTTTTATATTTTTCAAATCAATAACAACTCCATCAATACTTGCAGCATAATGCGGACTTGCTGGCGTGTTCAACGCATAAGCATTGGAGTGAAATTGTGATTTTTTATTTGAGATTCGAGATTTGACTTTGTGTGTATCGCTGGCATCTAAATCCCCAGCTTGTATGGGTTTCCAATAATCGGCTTCTAAAGCTTCGGTTACTATGGCTGACGCTACTGTTTTCCCGACGTCAGTTCCAATTCCTGTGATGAATAGTTTCATAATATTAGCCACGGATAAAACGGATTGAACGGATTATCGCTGATTTTTTAAATTATTTTTTCTGTCGTTTGTATAAATTATTCTTTTAAACTCAGGTTCTTCCCCAAAGTTTAACAATATTCCAACTTCGATTGGTGTTGATTTGAGATAATTTATTATTTGTGCAACATGAACATTCATTAGTAATTCTGTTGCTTTTAGTTCTACAATTACTTTATCTTCTACTAACAAATCAGAATAATATTCTCCAACAAGTTGATTTTTGAAATAAACTTTGATTTGTTTTTGAGCTTCTACTTTATAACCTAAAGATTTCAATTCAAAATACATTGCGTTTTGATATACTTTTTCTAGAAACCCACAACCAAGCTCATTATATACTTCATAATAAACTTTTAAAATCACATCTGTAATTGATTTATGTAATAATCCTACCATACCATCTGTGAAAATCTGTTAAATCCGTTTTATCCGTGGTTAAAATTAGTGCTTAATTGAATTCGTATTTGCAGTTTTGACATTTATACTTGTATTTCGAAAATAATTGAGCGAACGCACCTAGAATTGCAACTTGAAAAAAGGATTTTACTCCATCAATTGCTATTTCCATCTCAACTTGCTTTGTAGCACATTTTGGGCATTTTACGGGTTGATTTTCATCATCAACAGCGTAGAGATTTACTTCACCAAGAACTTCTTCTGCTTTTTCATAATCTTCGGTTTTGACAAACAACTTTACGCCACCAATAGCATTGCTATATAATGGATTAGAATCAATCGTATTGTTGTCCCTCAAAAAAACTTCAATGCCTTGGCTTTCTAATTTGCCTTGAAATATAATGGCCTCGCTTGTGTATTGAAATCGTCGAAGTAAAGTGAATTTTTCCTGTTCCATAATTTAGTTCACAAAAGTAGCCAACAAAGATAACACTTCGGTAATTTCTTTTTCAGTATTATAATTATGCAAACAAAATCTCAATCGTTCTTGTCCTTCGGGTATTGTTGGCGAAAGAATTGGTTTTACATCAAAACCCTTTTGTTGTAGTTGACTCGCTATACTTTTCACTCTTTCATTGCCCGGAATGATAGCGCATTGAATAGCCGACCCTGCCTGCCGGCAGGCAGGTTTACTATAAACAAATAAAGGTTTCAATCCCAATCTGTTTTTCTCTTGATTGAAGTGTGTGATGTTTTTTTTCAATGTCTTCAATGCGATTTGTTCTTTTGTCAAATGCTGATAAGCAATCAAAATAGTTGCTACTGAATGTGGTGATAATCCTGTTGTGTAAATAAAACTTCGGGCAAAGTTGACCAAATAATTTTTTAATTCGGCACTGCCTAAAATAGCGGCACCATGACAACCCAATCCCTTTCCAAAAGTCATGATACGAGCAAAAACTTTGTCTTGTAATCCAAAACTTTGCACAACACCTTCACCTCCCGAAGTTTCGGGACTGCCAAAAACGCCTAAAGCGTGTGCTTCATCAATCACTAAATAGCCATTATATCTTTCAGAAATTTGAACAAGCTCTTCCAGATTTGGACAATCACCATCCATAGAAAAAACACTTTCGGTGACGATGTAGAACGCTGGAAGTTGGGAGCTGGAAGCTGGAAGTTGTATGCTGTGTCTTTGAAGTAACTTTTCTAAATCTTCTAAATCGTTATGTTGGAATTTAAAACTCTTAGCGTTGCTCATTTGAATACCATCGCGAATTGAAGCGTGACACAATTCGTCATACAAAATCACATCGTTGCGTTGTGGCACCGAACTAAAGAACCCAATATTAGCATCATATCCCGAATTGAAAATTAAAGCGGTTTCGGTTTGATGGAATTGGGCAATAAAATCTTCGGTTTGTTGGAATAATGTATGGTTTCCTGACAGTAATCGTGAACCTGTAGCTCCGTTTACTTTTATGTTTTGGTTTACTAAAAGCTGGTGTGTTTGTTCAAATATAGTTTCGCTTTTGGCAAAACCAATATAATCATTGGAAGCAAAATCGATTAAACTATTAGATTCAGGTAACGAACGCAAAGCGTTATGAACTTTGCGATGTTGGAGTTTTTGTTGTAATGATTTTGGGAAATTTTTCATAACTGAGATTTATCAATCCATTTAGAATTTCCTTTTTCGGTTGCATCGAGTAAATCTATGTTAAGCTTTTTAATTACTTGAGCAGCAAACTCGAATGCAGTTTGACTATTTTCAAACATATACATTTTATAATGCTTATTTTTATTATACCAAAGATTTACTTCATATTGTTCCTTATCGTTAAAAAAAACGGAAACATATTCTAATTCTGGAACCACAGAAGTTACTTTTCTAAAAAAGGGACCAACCATATATACTGATATTAGTTTGTCTTTGTCTATATCAATTAAAATGTTTTTTGTTATTGAAAAAGAAATTCCACCAGCTAAAGACAAAGTTGCATATTTGATTAAATTGGCTATGTATTTTGGATTTATATCATCTACTTCATATTTGTAGAATGTATTAAAAATTTCATAAAACCAATAAATCATAGAAGAAAAAAGTAATGCTGCTATAATAACTTTCCACCAGGGTAATTTACCCTGAGACACAATTAGTTCGTACTCGTTAACTTGTTCCATTATCCAAAAATAAAAAAAGCCCAATCTCGTTGGTGACGAGACTAAGCTTTCTGCTTTTATTTTAAATCGTCTTAATCCGCTAAAACAATTACTTTATTGTCTTTCATTTCAATGGTTCCTGAATTGATTTCCAAAGTATAGTTTTGTTCATT
>NZ_JBKCVI010000199.1:0-15414 GCF_046317795.1 Flavobacterium sp.
GTCGCTGGATTAGCATTGGCATAGGTACCAGCAGCAGAGGCAGGACTAACATTAGTTCTTGTAATCTGTTGCGTATAGGTAAGCGAATTTAAAAAAGCCACATATTGCTCTTGACTGATTTCATATTTCATGCTGTAGAAACTATTCCACCCTAACGGATAGGTAGATGGCAAAGGAGCTGAACTACCATGACTAGGTTGAGATTTATAGTTAAGAGTAGCTCCTATACCTGCTGTTTGTATGGCATTGGTAATTAACACATTTTTAAAGCCCCAACCATTAGAACCACTTCCATTTCCAAAACCATTACTGTTGTCGCCAATAAGAAAATCGCCTTGTGGCACATAAACCATCTCAATTCCCGCTACTTGAAAATTATCACTTAGGTTAGCTGCAGTTTGCAGGGCTATTAAAACTGTTGCTGTTGGAATGTTTCCATTGCCAATTGCTGACCGTCTGATAAAAACACCCATGCCATCTGGCACAGCATCTACCTGCAAAACACCTCCTGTTATCAAATGATCACCAGAAACGGTGCTTACTAAAGCATGTGTCCAAAAGTTATCCAAACAACCTTGGCGTTTGATAAATACCCAAACACCATCCCAGTTGCCTGGGGTTATATCTGTATTCCAGCTGTTATCCCATGAAATGGTAAACTGCAAATCCCCCCCGACTACAGTGGGTGTACCAATATTTAAATTGTTGGCTTTTAGGTTGCTACTACTTAATCCTAATAGGAGTACAATAGCTAAACAAATTAATCTTGTAATTCTTTTAAGTTCCATTTTTTCTATTTTTTTTGATTTAAATTTAATTGTGTGTTTAAAAACAAATAATAACACTACCTTTTTCTTGAAGTCTGTGATACTTTTTTTAATACCACTAAGATTATTATTGCACTTCAAAAAAAATTAATTATAATTCATTTTATTTAACACGACAAAACTAAAACATTTTTTAATATAATCGATAAAAAGCATAAAAAAACGTTGAAATACCATAAATTTTTAATTTTTACGTATAAAATACTTATACTTTTATTTTTTATAAACACAGGTATTGTATTTTTATTTATAAATAAATGCATAATTTGGGATATTAAGAAGATTATAAAAAGGTCTGGAAATTTTCAAGCGCTTAAAGGATGGCGAGAGGTAAACTTGAACTTCTGTCGGACTAGGCGGATTGGAATGCATTTTTTTTAATATTTACGACTTATAACACCTTATTTCAGGTGTTTTTTGTACAGTATCAGAAAGAGGGGGAACACCCCGCCCGCCACTGGCGGGCACCCCTCTTAAAAAGAGGGGAAGAACACCCCGCCCTTCGGGCACCCCTCTTAAAAAGAGGGGAAGATTGGGGGTGAGGAAAATAGGTAAAAAAAAACCTAATCGTTATTTTGATTAGGGTTTACTTCGTCCGTTCTGCTATCGTTTCGGATTGTAGCGATAGTGAAATTTGAACTCCTGTCGGGCTGGGCGGATATGAATCCATTCTGATATCGTTTCGTATTGTAACGAGAGGGAGATTTGAACCCGTGTCCGTCAGGCGGATATGAAACTACCGTGTGTTCTGCTATCGTTTCGGATTGTAGCGAGAGGGAGATTTGAACTCCCGACCTCAGGGTTATGAATCCTGCGCTCTAACCGACTGAGCTACCTCGCCATAATAAATGCAATCCTTGAATAATATACCGATTTCTATTTTTATAGGTGTTCAGTGATACGCCTTGCGGCTAAATTGCGAAGGCAAATATAAAATTAAAATTTGCTGCTACAAACTAATAGCAGTAATTTTTTTAATTTTTAAAAAAACGCTTTTTTTTAATTTTTATTCTATATATTTCGAAAAAATTTATTCAAGTCATGGATAGTAAAATACGATACGAATTAGAATTTCCTTTAAATTCATCACCTCAATTATTATATCAATACATATCAACTCCATCCGGTTTGCAAGAGTGGTTTGCCGATAATGTTAATTCAAGAGGAGAATTTTTTACTTTTATTTGGGATGGCAATGAAGAAAATGCTCGACTTGCATCCAAAAAGTCAGGTGAAAAAGTAAAATTCAGATGGGTTGATGATCAAAATAATGATACTGAGTATTATTTTGAATTGAGAATTTTGGAAGATGAGATTACTAAAGATGTTTCGTTGATGGTAGTGGACTATGCTCTAGAAGATGAACTTGAAGAGTCCAAATTATTATGGGAAAATCAAGTTTCTGATTTAAAACACGTAATTGGCTCTATATAATTCAATTTTTTAAAGTTAAATTTGTCCTGTCTCATTCTAAAAATCGAGACGGGATTTTTTATGATTAATTTTAATGGTGTTATTCTAGATTCTGATTTTCAATTGTCGGTGAACAACCGGTCTTTTTTATATGGTGATGGTGTTTTTGAAACTTTAAAAATTGTAGACAACACAATCTTATTTTTTGAAGATCATTATTTTAGACTCATGGCTTCCATGCGCATTGTTAGAATGGAAATTCCAATGTCGTTTACGCTTGAGTTTTTAGAAAGTCAAATTTTGAGTTTGGTTAATCAATTAGCAATTGAAAACTCGGCTCGAGTGAGGATTACGGTGTATAGAAATGAAGGAGGATATTATGCGCCAAATCAAAATTCGGTTTCGTATGTTGTTCAAGCAGCTCCACTTTCAGATAAAACATATACAATTGAAAAGAGTAATTTTGAAGTCGATTTGTACAAAGATTTTGCGGTAACCAAGCAGTTGCTTTCTACGTTAAAAACAACTAATAAGATGGTTCATGTAACGGCAAGTATTTTTGCCAAAGAGAATCAATTAGAATCTTGTTTGCTTATCAATGACTCAAAAAATGTAATTGAAGCCATTAGCGGGAATTTATTCATGTTGATGGGTAATACCTTAATTACTCCACCCATTTCTGATGGTTGTTTGAATGGAATAATGAGAAAGCAAATTATCACGCTTGCCAAACAATTTGAAACAATTGATTTTGTAGAAAGAGAAATTTCCCCATTTGATATACAAAAAGCAGACGAATTATTTATCACAAACGTAATTCAGGGAATTCAACCCATTACTAAGTATAGAAAAAAGGAATTCGAAATTAAATTAGCGTTGCAATTACTTGAAAAACTAAATGCTGGACTTAATTTAGAATAGGGTTTTCGGGAGCGTTAGACCAAATCAAATAGTCCCCACCCAATTCTAAAATTCGTTCTTTCCAAAAGTGAACAGAAGCTTTTCCTAAAATTTTATTTTCATAACTATTTTTAGTTAAAATCCATGAGTTAGCATCCATTTCGTTTTCTAATTGTTTAGAATCCCAGCCAGTATATCCTAAAAAGAAACGTATGTTTTTTTTGGTTATGGTTCCATCATTTATTAGGGCTTTGGTTGCCTCAAAGTCGCCTCCCCAAAAAATTCCATTTGAAATTTCAATGCTATTAGGGATTAGATTAGGAATATTGTGAATAAAGTATAAATTATCTTGTTCTACTGGACCACCATTGTATATTTTAAAATTGGCTTCAATTTGTGGGAGTAAATCTTTGATGGTGTATTTAAGGGGTTTATTTAAAATAAAACCAACAGAACCTTCATTATTATGATCGGCCAATAAAATTACAGCCCTGTTAAAAGATAAGTCACTTATTATAGAAGGTTCAGCAATTAATAATTGTCCTTTCTTTATTTTTTTTGTAATCATTTTCATGAAAGTTTTAATAAAGTTAACCTGTTGGGTGTAATTAGTTTTTGATGATAATTTTTCGTCAGTTTGAGTGATTTTCGATAGAAAATCGTCCTTCGTTTTCACTCAGGATGACAGAACAAGAAAAATTTCATTAAAAACGGTTCTCGATACATTTTTTGTTCCTCTCGTCCAAAAAGACGAGATGCACAAAAAACACTCGAACTGACGTTTTTATAATTACACCTAACGGATTAAAGTTAACAAAAATGGGATTAAATAACCAACTTTTAATCTCTACTATTAAAAAAGCCACATCGATTGATGCGGCTTTTGTATATCAGAAGAACTATTTACTAGTTTACTGCTCCGTCTAATTCAGCACCAGCTTTGAATTTAACTACATTTTTAGCAGCAATTTTAATAGTTTTCCCTGTTTGTGGATTTCTTCCATCTCTTGCAGCTCTTTTAGATACTGACCAAGAACCGAAACCTACTAAAGATACTCTTCCACCTTTTTTCAAGGTGCCACTTACATTTCCTAAAAATGATTCTAAAGCTAGTTTTGCTGCTGCTTTTGTAATTCCTGCATCGGCTGCAATTGCATCGATTAATTCTGATTTGTTCATAATGTTAGTTATTAATTGTTGGTTAAACATTTTGTTAATTGTAACAAATTTAATAGGAATTCCTTAGCGTACAAGCGATTTAGTGATTTTTTCAAAAATTTGTTGATAACTTGAGTTATTTGTTGATAAACCAACGCTTTTCATTGGTTTTTTCCAAACTATAAATCCTTTGAAACCTTATTCTGCTTGTGCTTTTTCAGAAAAAGTAATACCATTTAACAGCTCTTTTGTGAGCATTTTTTTCTTCCCTGGAAGTTGAAGACTAACTATTTGAATAAATCCATCTTTTACAGCTACTTTAATATCTTGTTTTGAAGTGATAATTTGTCCAATTTTAAGAGTATGATTTTCAAAAATGATTTTGGCTTCAAATAGTTTAACACTCCATTCTTCACCATTATTTTTTATGATGCACCAAGCGCAGGGATAGGGCGATAAACCTCTAATTAAATTATGAATTTCAGTTGCCGATTTTGTCCAATCCACTTTACAATTTTCACGATTGAGCTTGTAAGCTGTTCTTATTTCTGAGTTATCTTTTTGAATAATTGTTTTTACATCTCCTTTTTCTAGTAATGCTAATGTTTCGATTACAGCTGTACTTCCAAGAACCATTAATCGGTCATGAAGTGCTCCAGCATTTTCTTCAGCCGAGATTTCAATCTCTTTACTCAAAATCATAGCGCCAGTGTCTATTTTATCATCTATAAAAAAAGTGGTTACACCAGTTTTGGTTTCGCCATTAATTATTGCCCAATTTATAGGTGCGGCACCACGATAATTTGGAAGCAAGGAAGCATGAAGATTGAACGTGCCTAGTTTTGGCATACGCCAAACGGCTTCGGGCAACATTCTAAACGCTACTACTACTTGAAGGTTGGCATTTAAACTTTGTAATTCCGATAAAAAAGTTTCGTCTTTTAAATTGGTTGGTTGTAATAGTTTTAAATTGTGTTCCAAAGCATATTGTTTTACAGCCGAATATTTTAGCATTTGACCCCGACCGGCGGGTTTATCGGCTGCAGTTATCACACCAACAACTTCATAGTTGCTTTTTATAATGGTGTCTAAAATACCAACAGCGAACTCGGGTGTACCCATGAAAACAATGCGTAACTTTTCCATACTTATTTTAAGGAATATAAATTATTTGATTTGATACTAATAGTATCGTTTTCCAAAAGTGTTTGAAGGGCAAAGATAACATCGTCTTTTTGAAGTTTAGTTATTTTTTGAATATCTCTGGAATTGAAATCTTGGATTTTTAACAAATCAATAATTTTTTTAGAAACTGTTTCAGGATTGTCATTTTTTTTTGTCTTGGAAATACAATAGGAACAAATGCCGCAATCCTTTTTTATGGTTTCCCCAAAATATTGCATCAACAACTTGTTCTTACAAGTTTTAGTATCCTTACTATAATGTAGGACTGCTTGAAGTTGTGTTATTTTTAATTTATTTTGGGATTCAAGATGTTTAGAAACTCTATTGATGGTTCGTTCATCTTCTCTTATTTCATTAAAAGTTATCGAGGCATCATTGTTTCTGGCAATCATTTCGATGATATCTTTTTCTTTTAATTTTTGGAGAAGAGAAAGAATAGCGTTGTCATTTGTATTCGATTTTTTGGCAATCAATTGTGGATTAAAAGCGGTTTGCATATCATAAATTCCAGGATAAGTGCGCAAAATGGTGAGAATAATTTCCTCATCATTTGGATTTAAACTCATATAACGGATCACTTCTTTGGAAGGAATGATAAATTGAATACTTACTTTCTCTGAGAATTCATGTGACAATGTAAGGATACCTTGTCTATCTAAAAACTGTAAGGCATTGTATGTTTTCAAAGTTGGAAAATTGTATTTTCCACAAAATTGATTGAGGTTAAAACTAAACTGCTCGTCAATTCCTTCTCCGTAGGCAATTTGAAAATAAGTGCAGAGTTTAGTAAATACCGAATTCAAGAAAGCTTTATCAGGCAAAACACTAATGAATTGCGACTCGGCGTGCAAAATATCCGAAGGATTGTTGAGCAAAACAGCAAATGCTTTTTCGCCGTTTCTTCCTGCACGACCCGTTTCCTGATAATAGTTTTCGAGGTTTTGTGGCAGGTGTAAATGAATAATGGTTTTTACATTGGCCTTATCTATTCCCATTCCAAAAGCATTGGTAGCCACCATTATCTTCACTTTTTCTTCCATCCAAAGTTTCATGTGATTTTCTTTGTCCTTATAAGATAATCCTCCATGATAATAGGTAGCTTTAAAACCTAAATTTTCTAATTGATAAACGGTTTCAGTACATGCTCTTCTATTGGTTACATATATAATTGAGGGTTGCGGATTTTTATGAAGTATTTGCTGTAGTAAGTTTAGTTTATCCTCGGTTTCAAAAACCATATAACCGATGTTATCTCTATAAAATGACTTACAGAACACCTGAGGATTGTCAAGTTGCAGTTGGACCATAATATCTTCTTTTACTCTTGGAGTAGCCGAAGCAGTCAAAGCCAAAAAAGGCACTTTAGGAAAGTATTCTTTAAGTTTTGCAATCTTTAAATACGCCGGACGAAAATCGTGTCCCCATTGTGAAACGCAATGCGCTTCGTCAATGGCGATTAAGTTTATGGGAAAGTTTTTGATGCGTTCCAAAATCCAATCGTTTTGCAATCGTTCTGGAGAAAGATAAAGGAATTTGTAGTTGCCAAATTGACAATTATCCAACAAATCAATTATTTCATCTTGGTGAATTCCACCGGTTAGTGCAATGGCTTTTATGCCTTTGTTTTGCAAGTTTTGAACCTGGTCACGCATTAAAGCAATAAGTGGAGAAATGACTAAGCAAATACCTTCCTGCATCATGGCTGGCACTTGAAAACAAATCGATTTTCCACCACCAGTAGGCATTAGCGCCAAAGTGTCTTTTCCGTCCATCACAGAAGTTATGATTTCTTCCTGTGATGAACGAAAAGCATCGTGTTTCCAATATTTATTAAGGACATCTAATGCTTTTGACATTTATAATGGCGAGTTTCGTGTTGCGAGTTTCAAGTTTTTCAAAACTACTTATTTTTTATGAAAATAGAAGAAAGAAAATAGAAAAAGGAAAATAGAGAATAGAAAATAGAAGAAAGAAGTTCAAACCCGAAACCCAAAACCCGTTACCCGTTACCCAAAACCCGTAACCCAAAACCCGTAACCCGAAACCCAAAACCCCTAACCCGTAACCCAAAACCCGTAACCCGTAACTTTTTAAAAAAGCTGACTTAAAATATACTTAATGCGTTCTTCCACAGTTCCTCTTGGTACTTCAATAAGATGGTAACCATAGTTTTGATAGGTTTCCAATAAGTGATTGAAGATGAGTTTGGCTTGTTCGAAGTTTTCATAACGTGCTTCATCACTTTCATAAATGTCTTCCCATGGTGGAAGGACAAACACTTTTGAATATTCATGTTCCTTACTGGCATGATCAAAAAAAGCAGGATAACTGTCGCCAATGTAATGCATGTAGGCCAATATATCGGGAATTCCACGGTCTAAAAACACTATTTCGGCTCGATCGTTCGTAGCTTGTTGGTGTTGTTTTTTTCTTCCTTCAAGTAATAATTCGCTAAATAGAAGTGGTCTTTCGAGGAATAATTGTTCGATTCCTTGTTTTTTGGCTTCAAGAGTTATTTGACGTGAGATTTCGGGAAAACACGCATAACCCTGTTCGATGAGTGCCTCGATAATTGTGGTTTTTCCGGTTCCTGGACCACCAGTAATAACTATGATTTCTTTCTTCAAGATTTTTAAAATGAGGAGCAAATTTATTGAATTCAATTAGAATAGTGAAAGTGTTTTGGGTTTTTATTTCTTAGAAAAAAAATAATTTTTTCAAATCCTATAATCCTAATTCTAAAATATAAATCCAATACTGTATATTTGCTTTTATTTTTGATTAAATGGATAAGAAGACGGAAGAATTTTATACCCGATTGCGCGAAGAGTTGAACAATACGTCAACATGGCCAGGGGAATATTTATATAAATTTATTGTACCTACTGACCCCAAAAAAATTGAAGAAGTAGAAAATGCTTTTGATAATATAGGCGCTGTTATTCATACAACACAATCCAAAACCGGAAAGTACACCAGTGTATCCATAAACGTCATGATGGAAAGTCCAGAAAGCGTTGTCGAAAAGTACATAGAAGTTTCTAATATTGAAGGAATAATATCATTATGATGACTGAAAAATATAGTAAAGAAAATGCTAATGATGTGGTACATCATTTGGAATACAATGCAGAAAGACCGCATTTGATCATCCCCGAATATGGTCGTCATTTACAAAAATTAATTACTCAAGCTACTCAAATTGAAGATAGAGTAGAACGTAATAAAGCAGCAAAATACATCATTCAAGTCATGGGAAGTTTAAATCCACATTTACGTGATGTACTTGATTTTCAGCATAAATTATGGGATCAAATTTTTATTATGTCCAATTTTAAATTGGATGTCGATTCTCCTTATCCTATTCCAACAAAAGATGTAATCTTCTTGAAGCCAGAGCGATTAGCGTATCCTCAAAAAAATCCAAAATATCGGTTTTATGGCAACAATATCAAGTATATGATTAATGTTGCCAATAGTTGGGAAGATGGAGAAATGAAAAATGCTTTGGTAAAAGTGATTGCCAACCACATGAAAAAATCCTATTTGAGTTGGAACAAAGACACCGTTACCGATGTCGTTATTTTTGAACATCTTTATGAATTATCGGATGGTAAACTTAATTTATTAGGAAGCAGCGAAGAATTATTGAATACCAATGATTTAATACGTACGAATAAAAAAATCTCTAATAAAAACATGCCTCCACAAAATACTAAGATAAAAAGCAATAAGAACGGCAAAAAACCTTTTATAAAAAACAATAATAACAATCAGAAATAGTTTCGAGTTATAGTTTCCTACTGCGATTATTTTTTATCCCGCAACCCAAAACCCAAAACCCGCAACCTTAAACACATAAACCATGGGAACTTTTAAAATTGAAGGAGGCATCCAACTAAAAGGTGATGTAACACCACAAGGAGCCAAAAACGAAGCATTACAAATATTATGTGCAGTGCTTTTAACTCCAGAAAAAGTAACAATCAGCAATATTCCAGATATTATTGATGTCAATAAATTGATCACACTATTGGGAAACCTTGGAGTAAAAATCCAAAAAAATGGTCCAGGTTCCATTACATTTCAGGCAGATGAAGTGAATGTTGGGTATCTTGAAACCGAAGCGTTCAAAAAAGAAGGTGGCAGTTTACGAGGTTCGATCATGATAGTTGGGCCACTTTTGGCTCGTTTCGGAAAAGGATATATCCCAAAACCGGGTGGCGATAAAATTGGTCGTCGTCGATTGGACACCCACTTTGAAGGATTTATCAATCTTGGTGCCAAGTTCCGTTATGAAAGAGAAGACCATTTTTATGGTGTGGAAAACAAAGGAAGATTAAAAGGCGCTCACATGTTGCTTGACGAAGCTTCGGTAACTGGAACGGCTAATATTGTGATGGCTGCTGTTTTAGCTGAGGGAATTACAACAGTTTACAATGCGGCGTGCGAACCCTATTTGCAACAATTGTGTAAAATGCTGAACTCGATGGGTGCCAAAATCACTGGCGTTGGTTCTAATTTATTGCACATTGAAGGCGTTGAAAGTCTTGGTGGTTGCGAACACAGAATTTTGCCCGATATGATTGAAATTGGTTCTTGGATTGGACTTGCGGCAATGACCAGAAGCGAAATCACTATCAAAAATGTTTCTTGGGAAAACCTTGGCGTTATTCCTAGTGTGTTTAGAAAATTAGGGATTACCCTCGAGAAAAAAGGTGATGATATATATATTCCTGCACATACCAAAGGGTATACGGTAAAAACCGACATCGACGGTTCTATCTTAACCATAGCCGATGCTCCTTGGCCTGGGTTTACACCCGACTTATTGAGTATTGTTTTGGTAGTGGCAACACAAGCCAATGGTGATGTGTTGATTCACCAAAAAATGTTTGAAAGCCGCTTGTTCTTTGTAGATAAGCTGATTGATATGGGTGCCAAAATCATGTTGTGTGATCCACACAGAGCAGTAGTTATGGGACATGATTTCAAATCGCAATTAAAAGCTACCACGATGTCTTCTCCCGATATTCGTGCGGGAATTTCATTATTAATTGCAGCACTTTCTGCCAAAGGAACTTCCACTATCCAAAATATTGAGCAAATTGACAGAGGTTACGAACGCATTGACGAGCGATTGAGAGCATTAGGAGCCAATATCGTAAGAGTTTAAACGACTGTATTTTTTTTAAACCATTAAGGAATTAAGGAAATTAAGAAAAACTTAATGAATCTTAACACCTTAATGGTTTTTAGTTTTTTAATAGTTATGGAAACCTACGTAATAATTTTACTTTGCATTGCCGCTTTCTTCGCAGGATTTGTAGATGCAATAGTTGGTGGTGGCGGATTAATACAAACGCCTGTTGCCATGATTTTACTACCACAACTATCTGTAGCAACTATTATAGGTTCACTGAAAATCCCCGCATTTAGTGGAACTGCTTTTGCTGCCAATCAGTACTTGAAAAATGTACAAATGAATTGGAAGTTACTTTCCATTATGTCTATTGTAGCATTTCTCGCTGCTTTTTTAGGTTCTAACTTGCTGACCCAAGTGAATAATGATTTTATGAAACCGTTGCTCTTAGTGGTTTTGATAATTATTGCTGTTTACACGTTTACTAAAAAAGATTTTGGGATACATCAAGCCAAAGAACATTCGATTAAAAGGCAACTTTTTTTAGCTGTTTTGATGAGTATTTGTATTGGTTTTTATGACGGATTTATCGGTCCAGGAACAGGCAGTTTTTTGGTCTTAGCATTCGTTTCGGTTTTAGGTTTTGATTTTCTTCATGCTTCTGCCAATGCCAAAATGGTCAACTTGGCTACTAATTTTGGTTCTATTTGCCTTTTTGTTTTAAAAGGAAAAATCATTTGGGCAATTGCTATTCCAATGGCGGTTTGCAATGCGTTTGGTAGTTTTATTGGCGCTAAATTGGCCATTAAGAAAGGGAACGAATTTATTCGTATCTTCTTTTTGATAGTGATTATAGGAACGTTACTACGATTTGGATATGATATTTTTTTGAAGTAATAGTAAAAATCTGTTGAACTATAATCCCTGATGAGGGAATGCCACCTGCCTTACGGCATTTAGGGTTGTACAAAGTTTTTTGCCTCGGATTGTAAAGATTTTTTTTACTTCAAGTCTGCTAAGTCTTTTTTGAATACTGATGGAACTGATTTTTCTATTATTACTTTTTTATTATGGTTGGAGTTTTCTTAAACACTTTTCTCTTTTCTAAATTTACCAAAATTTATTAAAACAAATCTAAAGGAGTGTTTTTTGTGCATCTCGTCTTATGGAACTAGAGGAACAAAAAATGACCCGAGGCAGTAGCCGAAATGAGCGAAGCTAATCGAGAACCTTATTTAATGAAATTTTTCTTCATCTCGATACGATTTTCTATCGAAAATCATAACTAAAAAAAATATCATCAAAAACTAATTACTCCAAAAGATATTGATTCCTTATTTAGTGTTTTATTTTATTAATACATTTCTTATTAATTTTTTTATACAAGCAGGGCTATTGCCGACGAAATGCACTAAATAACGACGAAATGAGTGTTGACAATTGGTTAACAATTAGTTAATGTTTTTTTCTTTAAAACAAGTAATTATTCTTTAATTTTGTTTCCGTTTTAAAATATAACACTATGAAAAATACTTTACTTTTTAGAAAATCAAATGCATTGTTATTTTGGAGTTTGTCTTTCCTATTCTTTCTGAATACTCAGGTGAGTTGGGGGCAAGCAAGTTTAGCTGCCATTGGCACTCCTTATCAACAAAATTTTGATGGTCTCGGTACTGCAACTTTTAATCTAACAGATAACAGTTCAATTACTGGAGTTTATGCATTGCGTGCTGCTGGAAATGCGACTCCTAATGTTTTCACAGCTGGAACAGGTAGTTCTAATAGTGGATCGTTTTATAATTTTGGTTCAACTGGTGCCGCAGACCGTGCATTAGGTTCAGCTGGTTCATCTGGAACAGGAACATTGCAATATGGTGTAAGATTAAAAAATAATACAGGTGTTGCAATTGCATCACTTACTATAACTTATACTGGTGAACAATGGCGTAATGGTGGTAATACAGCTTCGCAACCATTAACATTTGATTATCGTCAGGCAGCAACAGTTACTAGTTTAACAGGTACGTTTACAACTGTTGCTGCACTTACTTTTAATACCCCAACAAATACAGCCACTGCTGCTGCCCTTGATGGAAATAATGCAGCGAATAGAGCAGTTTTGACTTCTGTTGTTACTGTAAATATACCTATTGGTGAAGAAATTATGTTGCGTTGGACAGATATTAATGATTCAGGAAATGACCACGGAGTTGCAATAGACGACCTTTCGGTTACTCCAACTGCTGCCGTTGTCTGCACCCCTCAAACTATAAACCCAATCACCGCAACGGTTACCAAAAGTTTTGGAGAAGCGCATAGTATTGCTACCACAGCCACTTCGGGATTGACTGTAACGTATAGTACAAGTAACAGTGGTATTGCTACCGTAAATACTGATGGTACGGTTAATATCCTCGGTATCGGTGGTCCAATTACGTTAACTGCTTCTCAAGCGGGTAATGGTACAACTGTTTGTGCGGCCACTCCTGTTACCCAATCGTTTACTGTAACCAAAGCTACACCAACTATTAGTGTTGCTCCTACAGCTTCGGGGATTATTTATGGACAAACTTTAGCTTCTTCTACCTTAACAGGCGGAACCGCAAGTACACCAGGAACTTTTGCGTTTACTACACCAAGTACAGTTCCTAATGCTGGAACTGCTAATCAAGGAATTACTTTTACACCGGATGATCCTTCTTTTTATAATACTGCAACAGGTGTTGCTAGTGTTTTTGTAGACACCAAAGCACTTTCGATAACGGCAAACAATGTTAGTAAAGCCAATGGCGATACCTTAACGGGTGGAGCGGGTTTTACTGCCTTTACCAGTAGTGGTTTAGTATCACCTCAAACTATTGGCTCCGTTACCATTACTTATGGTAGTGGTGCAGCTGCTGGAGATCCTGATGGTACTTATGTAGGACAAGTTTTTCCTTCTAATGCAACTGGAGGTACATTCAATCCATCAAATTATGCTATAACTTATAACCCAGGAGATATTACGGTTACTTCTACACCTACTCTTACTCCTGCAACAACTACACTAACTGCATTTACTACTACTTATGGTACTGCTTCTACAGCACAAACGGTAGTCTTCACAGCTAGTTCACTACCGGGTGCTATTACCACTTCTACTGCTCCAACAGGATATGAAGTATCTAGTGATGGTATTACTTATGGAAGTACGGCAAGTTTACCCTCATCGGGAGGAACCTTATACGTGCGTTTAAGTGCTGCAGCAACTGTTTTAGGATCTTATAATTCACAGGTGATTACTTTGACTAGTGGAGCAAATTCTGCTACAGTTACCACAGCAGCTTCAGGGAATATTGTGAGCAAAGCTACGCCGACAATTAGTGTGGCTCCAACGGCTTCGAATATTACTTATTTGCAAACTTTGGCTTCATCTATTTTAACAGGAGGAACGGCTAGTGTAGCCGGAACTTTTATGTTTACTTTGCCAGGTACTGCTCCTAATGCTGGTACTGCCAGTCAAGGGGTAACTTTTACACCGACAGATACGGATAATTATAACACAGCTACTACTACAACTAGTGTAACAGTAGATAAAGCTACAACAACAATTAGTGTAGCGCCAACGGCTTCCAATATTACTTATTTGCAAACCTTGGCTTCATCTGTTTTAACAGGAGGAACAGCTAGTGTTGCTGGAACTTTTGCGTTTACGACACCAAGTACAGTGCCTAATGTTGGAACTGCTAATCAAGGAATTACTTTTACTCCAACAGATTTTAACAATTATAACTCAGCTACTACAACAATTAGTGTAACTGTAGATAAAGCAAATCAAACAATAGCTGCTATAACACCAGCCACAATTACAAAGGCAATAGGCGATGCGCCTTATAGTGCTGCTACTGCAGCAAGTTCGGCATTGGCTATAGCTTATTTTAGTAGTAACGAAACTGTTGCTACGGTTGATAGTAATGGTATAGTGACCATACTTACTTTAGGTACAGCCACTATTACCGCTTCTCAAGCTGGTGATGGTAATTATAATGCTGCTACTCCGGTTACTCAAACTTTGACCGTTGGTTATCCTGTTTTGGCAGGATGGGATGTTACCGGTTTAAATGCTACTGCAACTGCAACTGCAACTACATTTAATACAAATCTAATTTCTACAAGTGGTGCCAATACTATCACTCGTGGAAGTGGTGCAGCAGCAAGTGCTGGTGCGAATTCTTTTAGAACAACTGGTTTTCAAAACAATGGAATCGCCACTTCTAATACCGATTTTTTTCAAACAACTTTAACATCTACATCAGGCAATATTTTAAACCTTGCTACCATAACTGCTAATTTGGCTGGGACTAGTACATTTGCTGCTTCTCCAGGGGTAAGTTCCCAATTTGCCTATAGTTTAGATGGTACTTCATTTACCTTGATTGGTTCTCCAACGGTAACGGTTGGAACACCAGCTTCTTTATCTATAGACGTTTCAGGAATTTCGGCTTTACAAAATGTTCCTTCTGGGACAACCGTAACTTTCCGTTATTATGCTAGTGGTCAAACCACAACAGGTGGATGGGGATTTAATTCACCTGCCTCTGGTATCAATGGGCTTGCTTATACTGGTTTCTTTACAAAAACACCACCCACAGTTACTACCAATGTAGCTACTGTTACATCATCCACATCAGCTACCTTAAACGGTACTGTTAATGCGAATGGCAATGCTACTACGGCAAGTTTTAATTATGGAACAACAGTTACTGCTACTACTCCGTTATCTGGAACGGTAACAGGTACTTCAAACAC
>NZ_JBKCVI010000200.1:0-6276 GCF_046317795.1 Flavobacterium sp.
TGCTGTAACAGTCCCTACATCAAAGAATTATTTACTCGATAATTTTTATTTAGGGAATTCATTATATTATGATAATACCAGAAAAGATGTCGTAAAACCAGACCCAATTGCTTTGCAAAAAGCAGATACAGCTTTCGGAAATGTAATCACCGCTTCTCCAACAACACAAGATGCTTACTTGTTTAGAGCAAGAACCAATAATTTATTGGAGAAAGATGATTTGATGGCAAAATATTATGAGGATTATATCTCCGTTTTTTTTGGTAAATGGAATAAGGCTTTAAAAGATGCCGATGCAAAGGTTGAAGTTAATTATCTTGAACTTTATAAAGGCACATTAAATGATTTTAATGATAAAATATTCCAAGAAGAAGTAAGAAAAGACGTTGATAAAAATAAAAATAAACTTGTTGAGGCTTATAACAACATAGCTTCTTTTTATGCTAATTCTGACAAAGCAAAAGCAATTGAGTTGTTGAATAAAACTTTAACACTTGATCCGGCTAATCCTTATGCACTTGAGGCATTGAAAAAGTTGAAATAAAATTAAAAAAACATTATAAAACCCCCTGATAGGTTTTCAAAACAAAAACTCAACAAAAAAATCAGTTTTTAGATAACAAAAGACTAGTTAAAAAATAGGGATAGTTTAAACCCATAAATACTTTAAAATAAGATTTGGAAAATATTATTAATCCTTCAAAAAATTCGCAACATTTTTACCTTTCCATTTGCCTTCAAATTTATAAGGAATAAATCTTGCAAATAGCTCTTCTTTATACCATTTGAGTTTTCTAGTAAGACGCACAACCTCTTTATGTTTTTCATTTTTGTAGGCATAATCAATCATTTCGGCTTGCGTTTTCCAAATGCTTAGCGTAGCTTGTTGTATTAAAGGCCATTCGCCAACACCAATTGACAGCGCTAATCCCTCGTAATCTTCTAAACTTTTACTCACTTTACCCACTTTTCTCCAAAAAGAAATCAATTTTGAAATCCTAATACTGGCTCTTGTTAAAACCATAACGGGCTTGTCTATAGCCAAAGTGGCATGAGAAACGAATGGCTGCTTTCCGTCCCATTTTCCGTGAGCTTCTGCTGCGTGTGCAAAAACGGTAAATGACTCCGAACTTTTCGAACTGTATTTTTTGAAGAATGAATTATTCTCAAAGAAACTAGTAGCATGGCTCTCTGACTCCCAAATGCCTAGTAAGGCATAGGTTCCAAAGTTGGGCTTTGAACTAAAACCATTTTCAGCTCCAGAACCTAGTAGTTTATAAAATACTAGACCCTGAATATTTTTTAAATGCGCGTGACCCAATTGCATTTGTGTAAGCGCCCAAAATTTTTTGCTAAAACTATCGAGTTTAAAAAAAGTACAAGTCGTTATTTGGCTCATTTGAGTTTTGTTTATAAAATATGCAATTTTATCATCAATGAGCTTTGATTAAAAATTGTCAAGAACTGATATTGCGTATGTGCATCGAATATTTAGAATGTAGCTATTCGTTTTAGTCTATGATGCAGCTAATGTTTTAGATTGCTTCATTGCAGCGTCAATATATTTTCTTTTTATTATTAGCATTCCAAAACTTTCGCCACCTTCTTTACCCGTGTTTTTATGATGCATTTTGTGTGCTCGACGCAACGCTAAAATATAAACATTTTTTGTTTTTGTAAAAACTTTAAAACGCTGGTGAATGATGAGGTCATGTACAAAAAAATACGCTAATCCATAAAGTAAAATACCAAAACCAACCCAAGTGTACCAAGCATATTGGTGCATCATTCCAAACATAATGAGTAACCAACTTGGTACAGCATAAATAAGAAAAAACAAATCATTTCGCTCAAACCAACTTTTATGGTCTTTTTTGTGATGATCAGCATGAAAATACCACATAAATCCATGCATGATGTATTTATGATTTGCCCATGCTGAAAATTCAGTTAGTATAAAAGTAATTAAAACTATGCTACAGTTAATTATTATTTCCATGTTAAATAAATATAAATAAAGAAGTAAAGAATATAATTTGTAAAATCAATATTATTAATGAAACAGTGCGATTGCCTTTTATAATCGTGGGATAAAAAAAGTACGATATAAAAAACGCAACTCCGATCCAACCCAAATAATTATGTAAACCAGGTAATCCACCTTCAAATTGCCAAAAATCAAGTTTTGGTGCCACTTGCTCTATCAGTAAATCAATACCTGTAACTAGTAAAGAAGCAACAATCAAAACAGTAATTTTATTGGCAAAGATACGACTAACAGTCGTAATTCCGGCAAAAATAAGCATCGCCCAATTGATAGAAATAATTAGTGGAACTTCAAGAAATTTAATGCCTAAGCCATTACCGTATGAATATTTTCCAAAAATTAACCCAGTTTTTACGCCAATTACTTCAATAATAAAACCTAAAAATGCAACAGAAAAAAAGGCGAATATGAATTTTTTGACTGATACTGGACTATGAATTAAAAAAACAAAACAAGTAAGTAATAAGGTATACGGGGTAAAAGGACTAAAAAAAGGTGGATTAACAACAAACCCAATTGAGCCAGAAACATAGACCAGCATCAAGAAATATAATAAATAGGATTTATATGTTTTTATCATTTCTTTTCTTGTTCTACTATGATTTGACTGGCAATTTTCGCACTATAAAGGCACAGCGGAATACCTCCGCCAGGATGCACACTTCCTCCTACAAGATATAAATTTTTTATAGTTGAAGAGAAATTGGCATGTCGTAAAAATGCGGCAAATTTATTGTTGCTAGAGTTTCCGTAGAGTGATCCACCAAACGAAGAAGTTTGGTTTTCTATATCAATAGGATTTAAGATACTTTCTGTAATAATGTGTTTTTCAATATCTGTTTTCAACATCAAATTAATTTTGGCAACAACATCCTTTCTAATAGCTGCAGCATAATTGATACTTTCGTTTTTATTATGCGGGACATTAACCATTACAAACCAATTTTCACAACCATCTGGTGCATCATCTTTGCAATATTTTGAAGTAATATTGATGTATATTGTAGGATCATCAGTCGGAAATTGTTTTGAAAATAAATAATCAAATTCCTTTTTATAATCATCACTAAACAAAATATTATGCAGTCCTAATGCAGCAAATTCTTTGTTTATTCCCCAATAAAAAACATAAGCACTGCTTGATTTTTCTTGTTGAATTAGTTTTTTAGGCGTAAAAGATTTTGGTAACAAATACTTGTAAAGTAAGTGAATATCTACATCACTTGCCACAATATCAAAAGGATAACTGACGCCATTACTTTTTATTGCGGATATGCGGTTATTAGATCCTACCTCTAAAGTTTCAACCGTTGCATTATAATTGATAGTGACTTTGGCCTCTTCTGCAAGTTTGACCAAATGGGTTGTAATTTGATGCATGCCTTTTATAGGTAGATAAGCCCCAAGATTAAATTCTAAATGCGAAATCATATTCATCAAGGCAGGCGCTTTATAGGGATTGGAGCCGTTATAGGTTGCAAATCGATTGAATAATTGTACCGTTTTTGGATTGGAAAATGTTTGTTCATTTTTATTATTCATTGTACTGAATAAACCTAAGAATGGGGAAAACAATATACCTTTTACCGTCTTAAGATTGATAAAATTTTTCAGTTGATGAAGCGATTGTTTCAAAAACAAATCCTCGGTAGTTTTAAAATAAAAGGCATTGCGCTTGATGTGTTTTAAAACAGTTGCTTTTTTTTCATTTAATTTTAAATGTACTTCCTCTGCAAATTCTTCCAAATTAGCAGATGCTTTTAGTTGCGTTCCATCTGGATAAAAATAGTTGGTTATCACGTCTAATTTCTGGTATTCAAATTGATGAGCACTCCTTTGCAAATTAGTCAATTCATCTATTAACGAAGGCATTGTGAATAATGATGGACCTTTGTCAAATCGAAATCCATCCATTTTAAGTTCACTTAGTTTACCGCCTGGATAACTATTTTTTTCAAAAATGGTTACCTTAAACCCTTGATTGGCTAGTCGAATTGATAATGCAAGACCTCCAATTCCAGCTCCAATTATACCAACGGTTTTTGACATTTTTGTGAATTAAAATAGTGTTGTAAAATTAATTTTTTAAAATAGGATAATGGTATAACAAAAGTTAAAAAAATCTCATAAAAAACCAAACAAGTAAATAAAAATTAAAACTATATACTTACATTAAGTTAAAACCCCAACTCAAATTATTGAATTGGGGTTTCCATTATTATCTGCAAAAAATATTATTTTCTATCATCACGTCTTTTCTGGCGTGGGCCACGGTCTTCTCTCGCAGAAGCATTTTCATCTCTTGGAGGTCTTGGTAAAAGTGCTTTTCTTATATTATGGAAAAATATGGAATTCAATTCCACATTTTTCCATAATTATACTATATTTGCACTATGATTCAAAGAGAAGCACAATATAAATTAGTACAACTAGGAGACACATTTAAAGCAATAGCAGTCATTGGCCCTAGACAATCAGGAAAAACTACTTTAGTCAAAGTAACATTTCCAGAAAAACCCTATTTATCTCTAGAAAATCCCGATACCAGAAATTTTGCGTTGGAAGACCCTAGAGGATTTTTGCAAAATCTTCCAAACGGAGCTATTTTAGACGAAGTGCAACGAACCCCATTGCTATTTTCATACTTGCAAGAAATTTTGGATAATAGTAATCAAAAAGGGTTGTTTATACTAACAGGGTCAAATAATTTTTTGTTACAAGAAAGTATTTCGCAATCACTGGCAGGAAGAGTTGGTTATTTAAACTTACTCCCTTTTTCGGTAAAGGAATTACTGTCAGAAAATTTACTACCAGAAACGGATGAGGAAGTAATGGTAAATGGTTTTTATCCGCCAATTTATGACCAAAGAATTAGTTCATTAGATTGGGTGCCAAATTATATCAAAACGTATATTGAACGAGATGTTCGTCAAATTAAAAATGTTTCAGATTTGTTGATTTTTGAGAAGTTCATGAGCGTTTTAGCAGGAAGAACAAGTCAGGAGTTGAATTTAACTTCCATTAGCAATGAAGTTGGTGTCGATTTAAAAACGGTTCAATCTTGGATCGGAATATTAGAAAGTAGTTTTATTATTTACTTATTAAAACCTCATTTTCAGAATTATAATAAGACCATAGTTAAAAGACCAAAAGTATATTTTTATGACACTGGCTTAGTTTGTTCTTTTTTAAGAATTTCAACTATTTCACAATTGGAAAATCACCCTTTGAAAGGTGCTATTTTTGAAACAATGGTTGTTATTGAAATGGTCAAAAAATATACAAATCAAGGAATAAATCCTCCTCTTTTTTACTGGAGGGATAAAACAGGTCATGAAATTGATCTTATAATAGATAAAGGAAATTTACTTACTCCGATAGAGATAAAATCGAGTAAAACAATTAATTCTGATTTTTTTAAGAATTTAAAATACTGGAATCATTTGAGCAAAATGAACAAAGCCGTTTTAATTTATTCCGGTATTCAAGAACAAAATCGCAGCGATGGAACCTTAATAACAAACTGGAAAAACATTTCAAATTTAGGTTTTTAATACACCAAAAACCCCAACTCAAATTCATGAATTGGGGTTTCCTTTTTTATCTGCAAAAAATATTATTTTCTGTCATCACGTCTCTCCGGACGTGGACCGCGATCTTCTCTCGCAGGAGCATTTTCATCTCTCGGAGGTCTTGGCAAAAGTGCTTTTCTTGACACTTTTTCTTTTCTGGTTTTTGGGTCAACACCAAGGTATTTCACTTGAAAAACATCGCCCATATTCACGACATCCGAAACATTTTCTGTACGTTCCCAAGCCAACTCAGAAACGTGAAGCAATACTTCGTTTCCTGGTGCTTCGGTATACTCTACAACCGCACCAAAATCTAACATTTTGATGACTTTCACTTCATAAGCTTCGCCCACTTGTGGTTTGAAAATGATAGAGTCAATTTTAGCTAAGACAGCTGCAATTCCGTCTGGATCTGTTCCAAGAATTTCAACCACACCTTGCTCATCCACTTCGTTGATAACGATAGTCGTTCCCGTAGCTTTTTGTAATTCTTGAATCACTTTTCCGCCAGGACCTATCAAGGCACCAATAAAAGCTCCAGGAATGGTTCTCATGATAATTTTAGGAGCGTGTTTTTTAACATCGGCTCTTGGTGTAGCAATAGTTTCGGTTAATTTACCCAAAATGTGTAAACGACCATCACGAGCTTGACCTAAC
>NZ_JBKCVI010000201.1:0-4229 GCF_046317795.1 Flavobacterium sp.
ATTGGCGGTTCAGACCTTGGTCCAGCTATGGTGGTTGAAGCATTACAATTCTATAAAAATCATTTAAATGTTCATTTTGTTTCCAATGTTGATGGTGACCATGTCAACGAAATCATTAAGAAAATAAATCCCGAAACCACACTTTTTGTCATTGCTTCTAAAACGTTTACCACACAAGAAACACTTTCAAACGCTGAAACAATACGTGAATGGTTTTTATCCAGAGAATTTGGGACAGCAACACAAAATGATGTAGCCAAACACTTTGTAGCTGTCTCAACTAATATTCAAAAAGTTACTGATTTTGGTATCAATCCTGATAACATTTTCCCCATGTGGGATTGGGTTGGCGGACGATTTTCACTTTGGAGCGCTGTTGGGTTATCCATATGCTTAGCGGTTGGTTTCGAAAATTTCGACGATTTATTGAAAGGGGCAAACGATATGGATGACCATTTCAAAACTGAGTCTTTTGACAAAAATATTCCGGTTGTTTTAGCTTTGCTAAGCATTTGGTACAACAACTTTTTTGGCGCCGAAAGCGAAGCTCTTATTCCCTACACACAATATTTACAAAAACTAGCACCTTACTTGCAACAAGGCATTATGGAGAGCAACGGAAAGAGTATTGGTCGAGATGGAAACCCTGTAAACTATCAAACGGGAACTATTATTTGGGGTGAACCTGGGACCAATTCACAACATGCTTTTTTTCAGTTAATTCATCAAGGCACAAAATTGATTCCAACAGATTTTATCGGATTTGCAAAACCATTATACGGCAATCAAGACCATCATGATAAGTTGATGTCCAACTTTTTTGCACAAACTGAAGCTCTGCTAAATGGTAAAACAGAAGCTCAAGTTCAAGCCGAATTTGATAAACAAAACGTTTCAGCAGAAAAAGCAGCGTTCTTACTGCCTTTTAAAGTTTTTGCAGGAAACAAGCCAACGAATACTTTTTTAATTCAAAAATTAACACCAAAATCGCTGGGTTCACTAGTAGCTTTATACGAGCACAAAATTTTTGTACAAGGTGTCATTTGGAATATTTTTAGTTACGACCAATGGGGTGTTGAACTAGGAAAGCAATTGGCTAATTCTATTTTGGATGAAATAAATTCCAAAAAAATAAATTCTCATGATAGTTCAACAATCAAGTTGCTGGAATATTATTTAAGTACTAAATAAATGTTAAAACGGTAACTAGCGTTGCCGTTTTTTTATGCCTTTTTCGTTATATTTGTTTTTCAAAAAATAAAACAATGTATCATTTTATTCAAAAGTTTCATTCTGGCTGGGCATATTTAGCATTATTATTATTGGTTTTTGCTGTTCTAAATTCTTTCATAGGAATGTCTTCAAAAAGAGAATTCACTGCCAAGGACAGAAAAATTGCTTTGTTTGGATTAATAGCCACTCATATACAATTAGTAGTGGGATTGATTCTTTATTTTGTCTCTCCGCTAGGTTCAGCCGTTTTTGGTCAAATGAAAGATGCCGCACTCAGACTTACTTCACTTGAACATCCGATAACCAATATTATTGCTATTGTTTTAATAACTATTGGATGGTCTAAACATAAAAAAGGGGAAACCAATACTGCAAAATTTAAATCAATTGCGGTTTTTTATGGCATTGGTTTGGCATTGATTTTAATTAGAATTCCTTGGAGTTTGTGGTTCAATAAATAACAAATGAAGTCCTGAAAAGGACTTTTTTTATCCTAAAAATATATAAATGGGTCTTAAATTAATCGTACTATTATTTTCGCTATGTAGTTTTGTGATACAAACAGATCATCCTAAACAAAAACAGCAAAAAGAAAAAGTTCAAAAAAAGAAAACAGACAAACCGAAAGTCACTGATTCTAAAGAGCTATCTAATTTTAATATAATAAAAAAAGATTCTCTTGCTCCTGAATTTCCCTTATCGGAACAAGATTCATTGAATGCTTTATTCCAAAATGGAATCGTAAAACAAATCAAAAAAAACGCTCACGCATCCTACTATCACAATAAATTCAATGGTAGAAGAACAGCAAGCGGAAAAAAATTTGATAATAATAAATACACCGCTGCTCATAAAAAATTACCCTTTGGAACAAAAGTAAGAGTAACTAACGAAGCGAATGGCAAATCGGTAATTGTTGAAATTAACGATCGTGGACCATTTTCAAAAGTTCGAGAAATAGATTTGAGTAGAAGGGCTTTTATGGAGATTACTTCCAACAAAAATTCTGGTGTAATAATCGTAAAATTGGAAGTTGTTGAGTAAAAATTACCATGTCTTAAAAGGATTTTTACTCAAATAAGCATTGTAAAATCGCTCATCGTTTGTCACTTCTTTTCCTAGCCAATGTGGTTTTTCAAAAATCTCATCTTCCCTTAGTAATTCTATTTCTGCCATTATCAAACCCTCATTTTCTCCCGAAAAAACATCCACTTCATAAATGTGATTTCCCACTTTTACCTCGTGTCGAACTTTATCAATCGTGCCGCTTTCGCAAATTGAAAGTAACGCCTCAGCATCGGCTAAGCTAATTTCTCTTTCCCATTCCAGTCGTGTTGTTCCATCGTTGGTACTTTTCCCTTTGATGGTAATATATCCTTTGTCAGCTTTAATTCGAACTCTAACTGTGCGCTCAGGAACCGTACTTAAATATCCCTGAACAATTCTTTTTTTAGAAAAAGCAACTTTAATAAAATCATCTGAAAGGACTAAAAACTTCCGCTCAATTTCAACCATTGGATACAAATTTTATCGAAAGATACTATAAATTTGTGATATGGCTGAACCGATTTCTTATCGAAAAATTATTCATGTAGACATGGATGCTTTTTATGCTTCTGTGGAACAAATGGATAATCCTGAATTGAAGGGAAAGCCATTGGCTGTAGGCGGAAGTGAAGTTCGTGGTGTGGTTTCGGCAGCCAGTTATGAAGCACGAAAGTTTGGTGTTCGAAGTGCGATGAGTGGTGTACAAGCCAAAAGGAATTGTCCCGATTTACTCTTTGTTCCCCCACGATTTGACCGTTACAAAGAAATTTCAAAACAAATTAGAAAAATTTTTCACGACTATACAGATTTGGTAGAACCGTTGTCACTTGATGAAGCGTATCTTGATGTAACCCAAAACAAAAAAGGAAATCCAAGTGCTTCGCTCATTGCACAAGAAATCAGGCAACGGATTTTTGAAGAAGTTGGATTGACTGCCTCGGCGGGCATTTCGGTGAATAAATTTGTAGCAAAAATTGCCAGCGATTACAACAAACCCAACGGACAAAAAACAGTAAATCCAGAAGAAGTGGAATCGTTTTTAGAAAACTTAGACATCAAAAAATTCTATGGCATTGGGAAAGTCACTCGCGATAGAATGTATCAACTTGGGATTTTTACCGGCAAAGATTTAAAATCAAAATCAAGGGAATTTCTAGAAGACCATTTCAGCAAAAGTGGTCTGCATTTCTACAACATAGTGCGTGGCATTCACAACAGCGAAGTCAAACCCAACAGAATTACAAAATCGGTGGCGGCGGAACATACGTTTACTGAAAATTTGACTTCGGAAATCTTTATGCTTGAAAAACTGGAGCGCATATCCTTAGAGTTAGAAAACCGTTTGAAGAAATACAACATCTCTGGGAAAACTGTAACCCTAAAAATAAAATATAGTGACTTTACAACCCAAACTAGAAGCAAGACTTTGCCCTATTTCATTTCAGACAAAGGATTACTTTTGGAAGTTGCCAAAGAACTTTTATACCAAGAACGCATGAAAGAATCGGTTCGACTGCTTGGCATTTCGTTAAATAATTTAAATACTGAAATTAAAAAAACAGTTGTGGTGCAATTGAAGTTTGAGTTTTAGAAACAACTTTAGTGGCAAAACAATACCATTTTTTCATCCGAAGCATGAAAATAAGAGTTAGATATAATCCCAAAGCTGTTAGAAGCGTATACTAAGGTGTCCGATAATTGAACAAAGCCATCAGACGAATATTCTAAAGTGTCCGACAACTAAACTAAGCCATCCGAAGACTATGCTAAGCCGTCCGAAGACCAATCTAAGCCGTCCGAAGTAAGAAAATATCCTTTTTTTTGTTTTCGGGAGCGTTATTTGAGTTAAATAAAAGATTTTTTAAATCATTTAACAATAAAACATAAAAAAACCAGCCCGAAAGCTGGTTTTACTATTGAGAGTTACCTTAGTCTCTACTTGAAATCTT
>NZ_JBKCVI010000202.1:0-2620 GCF_046317795.1 Flavobacterium sp.
ATCCTAATGGGATCACATTAAAGCCTCTTTTTTAGGGGCTTTTTTTTGTATTTTATATGTTTTATTTTTATATTCTTTTTTCAAAATTTTTAGATAAATATTATATTGGACATACTTCTGAAACTTTAGAAGAAAGGCTTCGTAAACATTTGTCAAAACATTCGGGTTTTACCTCAATGGCTAAAGATTGGGAAGTTGTTTACTTTGAAATATTTGATAATAAATCAACAGCTTATAAAAGAGAATTGGAAGTTAAAAAATGGAAGAGCAAAATAAAAATTCAAAAATTAGTTAGCGCTGCTGGATAGAGCAATATCCCTTGTAAAAACTTTGATAATGACAAGTTTACTTGATCATTTTTTTGTTTTTAATGAAATATCAAAGCGGCGCTTTGTTTAATGTTTCAGCGCAAAATCCTTCTGAAAAAAAACAAATTTTTTGTAAAGTTTATAATATTTCTTGATTTATTATAATTTCTTGCCTTTATAATAATTAATCAACAAATCCACAAACTTGCTATAGCTATCAATTCCATCCTCTTGTTGGTTAGTTTTTAGAAACTGGTCATAGAAAGCGTGAAATCCTTTGTCAATAATAGTGTCATATTGTTTCCAAAACAAATCACTTTCTTTGTAATTGGCTATAATTCCCGAATTAATTTTCTTTTTTAGAACTTCAAATTGTTTTTCGTTTTTCATTGCAATATTTGACATACAATACCGTAAGGCGTTGGATAATGCCGAATATTGAAAATACAAATCTTCATTTTTAATACCAGCCAAAAATCCAATAAAATTGCATTCGCTTTCGCTGGCAAAACCGATTTGATGCGCCATTTCGTGGCAAACCACATTGGGAAACCCAAACATGGGTAGTTTAAAGTTGACTTGAGATTCATTGGTAAACGGATTCAGATAGCCACCAAAACCCATATAGGTTAAGGGCAAACTAAACAACGATTTTTTTCTACTTGGAATTTCGTATCGGAAAAATGGATATATTTTGGATAAGTTATCATAACCGTTTTGTGTCATGCTGAAAATACTATCTTGTGAATAAGGATTGGTTACTTTCTCATTTTGATTTTTTGTAATGGCTAATTGCACGTTGTTAGTTTTTGTAATTATCTTTTCTGTAAAAGTTACTAAATCAGCTTCGGAGTATTCTGTTTTAATATTCATTTTTTCAAAAAGTGGCACCCGATAATAATTGAAAGCCCAAAGCAAATGAAATAGGAAGTAAAACACCGAAAGAAAATTTAAAACCGACCATAATTTACGTTTCAAATGCAGTTTCCGGTTTTTATAAAACCAGTAAATACAATAAATAATTGTCGTTCCGTAAATAATGTCACCAATAGAGAAAGGGATTTCCCCCAATAAAGTTCTCGAAAAATGAGAAATATACACATACAATCCATTGCTATAAAGTCGTTCTACAGTTTCAGGGAAGAATGCTAAAAATCTCAGAAAGATAATCTGAAATAATAGAAAAAGAGGAAGAATATAGTTGCGTTTCAAAGTATTATTTTGCTATAAAAATACTTATAATCAAAACCAATAATTCTTTTTTTGTAAATTTGTTGTATAAAAAGATACATTTATGGAATATATTGCAGAAAGAATAACAATTGATGATAAAATGTGCAACGGGAAACCTACTATTCGAGGCACAAGACTTACTGTAAATACAATATTAGAATTTTTGAGTTCAGGTGAAACTCGAGAAGAACTTTTATATCAATATCCAACTCTAGAAAACTAAGATATTGATGCTTGTTTAAAGTTTGCAGCGGATTTAATGAAACGAAATTTTACCATTAGAAGTGTTGCATAAATGACAAAATTTCTAATAGACATAAACCTTCCTTATTATTTTGCACTTTGGAATTCAAACGATTTTATTCATCAAAAAGACTTAGATAGTAGCTGGTCTGATGAAGAAATATGGCAATATGCAAAAATAAATAATCTTACCATTAGTACAAAAGATGTTGATTTTTCAAATAAAATAATGTTGCATAATCCACCCCCAAAAGTTATTCATATTCGTTTTGGAAATTTGAAAATTAAACCATTTTATAAAGTTATTACTAATCTTTGGGATAATGTTCTTGATGTTAATTCTAATTACAAACTTGTAAATGTTTTTGCAGATAGGATTGAAGGAATAGAGTAATAAATAACATTATTATAATTAATTTGTGAAATTTCAGTTTAATAATAGTCCAAAATCACTTCAAAAATAATTTTAACAAAATGAGCCAAGAAATTAGAAACCTGGAACCAAAAGCACTTTGGAATAAATTTGTCGATTTAAATGCCGTTCCTCGTCCATCCAAAAAAGAGGAACGCGTGATTGAATTTATGAAAGACTTTGGAAACAGTTTAGGATTGGAAACTTTTGAAGACGAAATCCGAAACGTAATTATTCGTAAACCCGCTACTGCAGGAATGGAAAATCGTAAAACCATTGTTTTACAAGGACATTTGGATATGGTGCATCAAAAAAATAACGATACTGAATTTGATTTCCTCACACATGGTATTGATATGTATGTTGATGGCGATTGGGTTCGTGCTCGTGGAACTACACTTGGTGCCGATAATGGATTGGGAGT
>NZ_JBKCVI010000203.1:0-4219 GCF_046317795.1 Flavobacterium sp.
ATCAAATCAAAATACAATCCGCAGTATCATGCTGGTGGTCCTGATGGTTTGATTGATGGAATTTTCGGAACCACCAACTGGCGAAAAGGCGATTGGCAAGGGTATCAAAGTCAGGATTTTGAAGCCATTATTGATTTGCAGGAAACAAAGACTATTTCAGAAATTCATTCCAATTATTTGCAAGACCAACGTTCCTGGATTTTAATGCCCACTAAAGTCGATTATTATGTTTCTGATGATAATGTAAATTTCACCAAAGTTGGAACCATTGAAAATACCTTAGACCCGAAAGAAAAAGAGAATATCATTCGTGATTTTAATCTGAAATTAGAGAACCCAATAAAGGCAAAATACATTAAAGTAAAAGCATACAACTACGGGAAATTACCCGAATGGCATCAAGGTTTTGGTGGTGATGCGTTTATTTTTATTGATGAAATAACTATTAAGTAATAAAGAGTATCGAAAAAAAGATACTGAAACAAGTTCAGCATATATGAAAATAGCCCTAATACAAACATCCCTAATCTGGGAAAACCCAATAGAAAACCGTAGTCATTTGGCACAAAAAATAACTGGTTTTATGGAAGACGTCGATTTGATTGTCCTCCCCGAAATGTTTTCATCCGGATTTACGATGAACCCAAAAGCCGTTGCCGAAACCATGCAAGGTGAAACGGTTTCTTGGCTACAACATTTGGCGAAAGCCAAAGACTGTGCTATCACAGGCAGTTTAGTAATCGAAGAAAACGGAAATTACTACAATCGCTTGGTGTTTGTTTTTCCAACAGGGGAAATAAAAACCTATGACAAAAGGCATTTGTTTTCATTGGCTGGAGAAAATGAGTTTTATGCTGCCGGAAAAGACAAATTGATTCTAGAATATAAAGGGTATAAAATCTGCCCACTCATTTGCTATGATTTACGCTTTCCCGTTTTTTCAAGAAATGTAGAGAATTATGATGTCTTGCTTTATGTTGCTAATTGGCCTAAACCTCGCGTGAATGCTTGGGATATTTTATTAAAGGCACGTTCCGTTGAGAATATGTGTTATACCATTGGAGTTAATCGCATAGGAAAAGACCATAACCACCATGAATATATTGGGCATACTCAAGTGATTGATTTTTTAGGTGAATATGTTTTAGAACCACAAGAGGCAGATGCGGTTTTTATAGTAGAATTGAATAAAGCAAAGCTGTTAGAAACCCGAAAAAAATTGGCTTTTCTTAATGATAAAGACAATTTTCAACTCGAAACCCGAAACCCGTAACTCGAAACTATTTTCCTAAATTAAATGGTTGTTCCACATCCCAGTTACCGCGAACGTCTATTTCTTTTGGAAATTTCTAATATATCATTTATGTATGTTTAAATCATAATAAGCTAACAATATTATAACTTTCTTGAACTTTTCTTTTTCTAATAAACTTATATTCATATTCTTTTAAGGAATTTTTAATTCTTATTAGGAATTATTTATTCAATATTTCTTATTAAAATTATTAATTATTTAATTTAATTTGTTATTTCTTTTCTTATGAGAGAAATATAGCGTAAACCGAAAAGCTTATAGAGTAGGTAAAAATTAAATATCTAAATTATTTATGGACAAATCAAATTTTAAACGCTTAAGTAGAAATGAAATGAAAAACATTTCAGGAAACGGTAACTACGTTACTATTAAATGTTCAAAAAAGAGTCTTAGTAGAGGAACTACCCTTTCATCTTCCAATACCACTCTAAGTCAAGCTAATGCTTATGCAACAGACGTTTGTGGTGCTGGTAATTATACACTAGTTTGTGTAGGAGATTGTTAGCTAAACACCGTCTTAATTGTTAAACTATTAAGACGGTTTTTAGTTTAATTTTAAATTATAAATTCTGTCCCAATTTGGGTTTAATTTAATCTCTTCGGGAAAGTAAATAACTTCCTCAGATTGTCTTTTTTCTATAAAATTTCCTGTGTCCCAAGACCCGTTTTTATTGTCATCATAAATTACGCGCAAGGTATAAATACTAGGTTCTAAGGAAAAAAACTCAACTACCGGATTTTTATCTGTTACAGCAGAAGCTTTCACTTTTCCGTCTTTATCAGTTAATTCAATTAAAATTGGATAACGTTTTACATTTTCTAAAACTACTTTGATATACCCGTAATCGGCGTCGCTTTTTGTCGAAAGATTATATTTTAAAGTGTCATTAACGTTTTCATAAAAGTCGGTCAAAGCACCCGGCAACAATTGAATTTGATACTTTTCTAACTCGTCTCTTTTAAAATCCAAATACAACTTTTGGTTAAAATCATCATATTCGGTAGTGAAATTAACGGAAACCGAGTCTTTATTTTGAATACTAATTTTTGATTTGTCAAACTTCACCAAAGGAATAGAAGTATTCAACGCAAATTTTTCTCTCAACGGAAGATTGCCACTATATTCTGGACTTATAGAAAGGGTGTCTTTTTTTTGGTCTTTAATTTTCACGGTAAACTGCTTCTTATAACTTTCTTTTTGAACCGAAACATAAAGCGAGTCTGCTTTTATCGGTTTAAACCAAATTTGAAGTGAATCTTTTTTTGGCATTTGCGTAACTATAGAAGGCATAATTTCTGAACCGTTTTTAACAGTCACTTTCATGTCTTTTGTTTGACCTTCATAACCCATTAACAGTCTGTTTTTGGAAGCTTGTGTAGGTTTTATTGCTTTAAACGGCAACACTTCTTTGAATAATTCCACTTCAAAAATAGTGTCATTGGGTATAGAAATATAGTGCTTTTGAAATCCGATTTTATCGAGTTTTGGATTGAATTTATTGTTCCCATTGTCTTTCAACGCGACTAAAAGGTATTTTCCGGCTTTGATGTTTTCAATTTTTACCACTTCCAAACTATCCAAAGTATTGGTTACATATCGTGGTGATTCCTTATAAATAGTAGAGTCATTAAACTTTTCGTTGATTTCATACAACATGACCGAAACAAAATTGTCCACTTTCTTTTCCAAAGCGTCCTTCACTTTTACACTTAATGCCAAAGAATCAATATAACTTCCAGTTGAAAATACATATTTGAATTGCTGATAGGGATTCCCTTCATTATTATCTTCAATACTTTGTCCAAAATTGAAACTATAGGTCGTGTTTGGCAATAAAGTATCTTTTATTTTAATCGTCAAAATTTTACTCGCATTTAAAGGTAAAACTTCGGGCGGCTTGTTAAACGGTGGAGAAACAATCAATTGTTTATTGAGATTTTTCAACTTTACATATTCGTCAAAAACCAATTTGATTTCTTTCCCTTTGAAATTTGTGGAAAAGTTTTTTGGAAAACTAGCCGTTAAAACTGGCGCAATCGTGTCTTTAGCTCCACCTGTAATAGTTCCTCGCTTGGCACAACTGGCAAATAGTAAAATCAAAAAGATTGAAAGTAACTTGAAAATAGATTTTGGCATAGCGCTGTTTTTTCAATGCACAAAATAACAATTATATTTAGACTGAATGAAATGTTTTTAAGTAAACTTAACATATTAACTGTGCGACATCGCCATACAAACAATACTGATTTTGGCATCGGGGATTTTCAACAATGCTCTACTACAAACTTCGAGCGTGGATCCAGTAGTAATCACATCGTCAATCAATAAAAAATGTTTTCCGTGATGGTTTTCTGTAAACGTAACATCAAAAATAGTTTCTCCGATTTCCGTTCGTCCCAAAAGATTTTTTTTTGTTTGCGTTTTAGTATACACTTTTCGGTATAAAACCCTGTCTTCATAAGGAATTCCTAAGTTTTCAGACAACGCTTTGCCAAAACCTTCCACTTGATTATAACCTCGTTCTCTCAAACGCCTTTTGTGCAACGGAACAGGAATAATATAATCAATATCTTTGATTTGTGCCAAATGTTTCAACTCTTCTGCATACCAATGACCAATCATTTCACTGATTTCCTCGTGTCCTTTATATTTTAGTTTGTGCATCATTTCCTGAACAATGCCTTTTTTGTGAAAATAAAACAACGACGCCCCAAACTCCAATGGAATTCTGCCATAAAACTTTTGAACCACTTCGTTATTCTCCATGGTATGATGATGGGTCAACGGAATTTCGTGCCGACAAAGCGTACAAATTACATTTTCATCACTCAATAACAACGAATGACAACCAGCGCATGATTTTGGAAAAAATAAATTTATAAGATGTTGTAGCATGGAAAAGA
>NZ_JBKCVI010000204.1:0-12239 GCF_046317795.1 Flavobacterium sp.
CTTTTGCAACTGGGTGTCGGTAAAGATGGGCAAGGGTAAAATCTCCCTCTCCAAGAATATTAAGAACAGTGTAAAATCGGCCGTTAAATTTATAAACGACTTCGAAAAGACCGCCGCCGATATTGCCATATCCAATGGCTACGACTATGTCTTGTGCGGTCACATACACCAACCCGAAATGAAAACCATCACCACGCCACACGGTCAAGTAGAATACCTCAACTCCGGCGACTGGATAGAAAACCTCACCGCATTGGAATACAACAACAAGGCGTGGACACTCTACAAATACAACCCAGAGGAGTTTAACGAAAAAGGGGATGAGCATGAAGAAGACAAACTAGTCCTAATGGAAACCAACCAAATATTCCAAGAAATGCTGGGCGGGTTCATGCAAAAAGACGACACCGTAACCCCTGTCAATTTTAAATAATGAAATCGCCATAAACAAGAAGTTTGCGTAAGCAAACACCAATGAAGATGGAGCGATTCCTCCCGATAGCTTCGGGAGACCTTAAAAAAAACAATATAATCCACTTATGAAAATACTATATGCGGTGCAAGGCACCGGAAATGGACACATTACCAGAGCCATAGAAATCATACCTTATTTGCAACAAAAAGGAGAAGTGGACATCTTAGTGAGTGGCATACAAGCCGATATCGAACTTCCGTTTGAAGTAAAGTACAAGTTCAACGGATTGTCCTTTATTTTTGGCAAAAAGGGAGGCGTTGACTTTTGGAAGACTTTCGTCAAATTGAATTCTATCAAACTACTCAAAGAAATCAAAAAAATCAACTTGAAAAGCTACGATTTAATCATCAGCGATTTTGAACCAGTATCCTGTTGGGCAGCTATCAAAGCCAAGAAAACCTGCATCGGTTTGAGCAACCAAGTCGCTACCTTACATCCATTAGCACCCAAACCCAAAAAGCAGGACATCATCGGTAAACTGGTGTTGCAAAACTATGCACCGACCACCTACAATTATGGGTTTCATTTCAAACGATTGGACGGTACTATTTTTACACCCATCATCCGAAAAGAAGTGCGGCAATTAGTCCCCACCGATGAAGGGCATTATACTGTGTACCTTCCGTCCTATGACGATGCACATATCATCAAGCGGCTAGAAAAACTCAACACCGTAAACTGGCAAGTATTCTCTAAACACAACAAGAAAAAAATAACGTTAGACAATATTACCATCGTTCCCATCAATGGAGATTTGTTTTTAAAAAGTATGGCTTCCGCCAAAGGGGTTTTGTGCAATGCCGGTTTTGGAACAGCGAGTGAAGCGTTGTTCCTAAAAAAGAAGTTAATGGTCATCCCGATGAAAAAGCAATACGAACAGTACTGCAATGCCGAGATGCTCAAAGAAATGGGAGTACCAGTGATTAAGAAATTCAATGCCGATACACTTCCTAAAATAAAGAAATGGCTCGAAAACGATACCATTGTAGAAGTGGATTATCCTGATAACACCGAAGAAATTGTTAACCTTATTGTTGAAAACCATGCGGGCAGCAAGAAGATGGACACTGGCTTTGAATCTAGCAATTACAATTTATTCCAATAATGATCAATAAAAAGGTCGCTAAAGAAGATTTTGGCACAGACTTTCTATGGGGTGTGTCTTCCTCGGCACTACAAACCGAAGGCGCACACGATAAGGATGGCAAAGGGAAATCTATTTGGGATGTTTTTGTTACCCAAAAAAAGAAGATACTAAACAACGACACCCATTTTGAAGCAGTCGATTTCTATACCCATTACAAGACCGATATTGCGTTAGTCAAAGCAATGGGAATTCCTAACTTTAGGTTTTCGCTATCATGGAGTCGAATTCTGCCTATGGGCACTGGAGCAGTCAATCAAGCCGGTTTGGATTTTTACCACGAGGTTATCGATTGTTGTTTGGAACACGGTATAGCACCTTTTATCACGCTTTACCATTGGGACTTACCACAAGCACTCGAAACGCAAGGCGGATGGACAAACAGGGCTATCCTACAATGGTTTGAAGAGTACACCAAGGTTTGTATTACTGCATTTAAAAACAAAGTACGCTACTGGATGGTGCTCAATGAGCCCATGGTTTTTACAGGTGGTGGTTATTTTTTAGGCATACATGCTCCAGGGAAAAAGGGGTTTAATAACTTTATCCCAGCCATGCATCATGCGGTGTTGTGCCAAGCTATAGGGTATCATACCATTAAGGCATTGGCACCCGAAGCCCAAGTAGGGACAACCTATTCTTGTTCTTATATAACGCCCTATTCTTCAAGTCCCAAAGATAAAAAAGCAGCCCATAAGGTAGATGCGTTGCTCAACCGACTTTTTATTGAACCCTCTTTAGGATTAGGATATCCAACCGACGCACTTTGGTTTTTGAAGAAACTCAAAAAATACAAGCATCCAGGAGACGATAGTTTAATGAAAGTACCCTTTGATTTTATTGGCATTCAAAACTATACCCGAGAGGTGATTGCGCATTCCTATTTTACTCCCTACATCAAGGCAAAAATCATCCCTGCCGATAAGCGCAAGGTATTTTACACCGCTATGGATTGGGAAGTTTACCCCGAAGCGATTTATGAAATGATCATGAAATTCGACAGCTACGACGGAGTAAAAAAAATACTCATTACCGAGAACGGCGCATCCTTTCCCGATGAGATTATTGATGGAGTTATCGACGACCACCATCGCAGTCACTTCCTAAAATCCTACCTAGAGGAAGTGGGCAGAGCTAAAAGAAGTAGCGCAAAACTTGCGGGGTATTTTGTGTGGTCGCTCACCGATAATTTTGAGTGGGCAGAGGGTTTTAAACAGCGCTTCGGATTAATTCACATTGACTACACTACCCAAAAAAGAACGGTTAAGAATTCGGGCTGGTGGTATAAAACGTTTTTGGAAGAACAATAAATGATTTGTCTTTTCTTGATAAGCGGGAACCTGCCTGCCGTCAGGCATGGGATGGGAGATGGGAGATGGGAGATGGGAGAGGGAAGATTGAACCTGCCTGCCGTCAGGCATGGGATGGAAGAGGGAAGAGGGAAGAGGGAACCTGCCTGCCGTCAGGCATGGGATGGAAGCGGCTTTACGACTGGTTGAGGACTTCACTAATTAGAATTGTCTTTTATAGATTAGATTTATTTTGTTGGCAATGAAGAATGTTACAGTTACTTATTCCTAATCAACACTACTGTAATGAAATAGGGAGCGGAATAAAAATTAAGTAGACATTTTAGCCAAAATCTTTTTGCAAAATGAAAAAGGTTGTTATATTTGCATCCGCGTTACGCAAGTAGGCATCGACTTAAAGGAGAAATGGCAGAGTGGTCGATTGCGGCAGTCTTGAAAACTGTTGACTGTAACAGGTCCGGGGGTTCGAATCCCTCTTTCTCCGCTGGTTAATTCACAAAACCTAACAAAACCCTTTAAATCCTATGATTTAGAGGGTTTTTTAATTTCCAACCTATCCAAATTATTCAAAGTTTCTCATTTTAAAGGTGTACTATTCGGGGTACTTTAAAATTATAAATTCCTTGTGCCCCTATCTGCGCGAAGCCCTTTAAAAACAAGGAGTTCACTAAATGAACATCTTGTTTTATGTTGATAGATTTTTTAAATTTCTATTAACTTAAAGGTTACCAATTATGAATGCTACAATTTCAATTCTCTTTTATCTTAAAAGAGCTAAAGCCAATGCACAAGGTCTAGCACCAATTTTTCAAAGAATTACAATCAACGGCAGACGTTTAGACAACAGTACTGGAAAGTTTGTTGATCCAACGAAATGGCATCCCGAAATGTCAAAAATGCGAGGAAATGCAGAAGAAGCTCGTTTAATAAATGGACATCTTGACAATTTGAGAACAAAAATTCTGATTGCTGAGAAGGAATTAAACAAAAAAGACATTCCTGTCAATTTGGAAACATTAAAAAATATGCTGCTTGGCACCAAAGAACGCCAGCGCCTAATTGTTCCAATCTTCGAGGAACACAACAACAAAATAAAAGAACTGCTTGGCATTGAATATGCTCCAGGAACCTATGAGCGTTACCAAACCTCTCTTAAGCACACAAAAGATTTTCTAAATTGGAAATATAATATCTCCGATATTGATATAACAAAAATTGACCATGCTTTCATCACTGATTATGAATTTTACTTGCGTAGCGTTAGAAAATGCGCCAATAACACCGCAGTAAAATACATCAAGAACTTCAATAAAATAATCAAGCTTTGCTTGGCCAATGACTGGTTAGATAAAAATCCATTTGCAAATTATAAATCCAAAGTCAAAGAAGTGGAACGAGTTTATTTATCTGAAGGCGAAATTCAAAACATCATCAACAAAGATTTCAAAACCGAAAGATTATCACTAGTGCGTGACATCTTCCTTTTTAGCTGCTTTACTGGTTTAGCTTACATCGATGTAAAAAACCTCACAAAATCGCATATAAGCATTGGTATTGATGGTGATAAATGGATATTTACCCACCGTCAGAAAACAGAATCCGCTTCGAAAATTCCTATATTACCAGTAACTCAAATGATTATTGATAAGTATGCAGACCATCCACAAGCAATAAATGAAGAAAAGCTTTTACCAATTCTCAGCAATCAGAAAATGAATGCTTATTTAAAAGAAATAGCTGCTGTTTGCGAGATTGAAAAAGAATTAACCTTCCACATTGCCAGACATACTTTTGCAACGACTGTAACGCTTACAAATGGCGTTCCTATTGAATCCGTAAGCAAAATGCTAGGACACAAAAACTTGCGAACAACACAGCATTATGCAAAAGTCTTGGATAAAAAAGTTAGTGAGGATATGAAAATACTCCGCGATAAATTTTCATTAACTCCAACCCAACAGGAGCAAAAAATAATATAAGATTAACATTAGATTTTAAGTTTTTAGGTTTATTTTTTTGAATCACATCAAAAATATAAACCTGAAAGCCTTAAAAAATGAGCACAAAATTCAAACAAATGTTATTCGAATTAACGGAACAATTAAACTTTATCAATCTAGAAATGGATGACTCAATTGCAAAATCAGAAAAATCACTTGAATTAACACTAAAGGCAATTGATAATCTAAAAAAGCAATTTCTTAAAAATAAAACAATCAGCTCTGATACTGAAATTGATTTCTTTAAGAACATAAAACCAAAGTTTACATCATTGTCAATCTATCATAATGCAATTTTTAAAATAGAAACTAAGATGCCTCATGGTGGTGACTTCATCACAAAAAAATACCTCAATAAAGAATTAAAAAAACTAAAACGCTATTTTGATAATAATTTAGACTTCTATAATTATCACAGAACTGGAAGTAGTTTTTTAGATTTCAAATACTTTATTAGAGGCAGTCATGATGTAAAATTGAGACTAGACAGTTTCTATTTTGAAGCAGATCATAGTTTCTCAACATCGCATGATTTCAAGGTTGCTAAAATACTTGCGCATGATTTAGTACAGGTGTACATAGAAACCAAAATTCTTAAAATGGGTAAAAAGGAACACAAAGAAAAATCACAACATGAACCGAAAGGGAAAATGATTTGGACAGGCTCAAAAGTGTCTTTAACCGAAATAATGTACGCATTTCATACCAAAGGTGTTTTCAATAATGGTGCTGCCGAGTTAAAAGAAATCGCAAGTTATTTTGAAGAAATATTCCATATTGATTTAGGACAATACCGCAGAACTTTCCTTGAAATACGGGAACGCAAGTCAGATAGAACAAAATTCATAAACGCCTTAGAATACGAATTGTTGAAACGAATGGAGGAAACAGATGAAACATTTTAATCCTAATTTTTTCATTTTAAATAAAATCGTACCCAACGGGGTTCGTGTTGTGATTTTATTCAAATCAAAACACACAAATTTGCACCATAACAATTTAAAATTATCAAAATGGCAGTAGAAATTATTACACGAGAAGACCTCAACGAATTCCGTTCACTTCTCCTAAGCGATTTAAAAGAAATAGTTAATGCTAAAGAAAAACAGCAAAAGCAATGGCTAAAATCTAGTGAAGTCCGAAAGCTTTTAAATATTTCGCCAGGCACGTTGCAAAACTTCCGAATAAATGGAACACTTACTTATACCAAAATCGGTGGTACAATGTATTACGCTTATAACGATTTAGAAAAGATAATGGAATGCAACAAGGTAAATGCTTTACCTACGCTTTTCAAATAAGAACGAATCTTAACCGTAAAACCTATGAACTACATAAAACACCTAACAGGCTTTTTTAATAAAATTGCTGCCGAAAACAAGCTCAATCCAACCCACATTTCGCTGTATTTAGCCCTATTTCAATGTTGGAACGTAAACAGGTTCAAAAATCCAACAGGTATTTCTCGTGAAGAAATTATGAAAGCCAGTAAAATAAATTCAAATGCAACCTATCACAAGTGTATGAAAGAATTACAAACACTTGGTTTTATTGAGTATTTACCAACTTTCAATCCACATTCAAGTTCCAATGTAAACATGATAAATTTTTCTGAAGAGGCTAAAACCAAAACAAAGCTTGAACCGCTTACCTATTCAAATAATGAACCTGTTCAAAAAACAACCTTGTCAAAAAATAACAAAGCTATTGAACAGGTTAATGAACAAGCCTATATATATAATAATAAACAAACATATTTAAACAATTTAAACATAGATATTGGCACAAATTCAAATTTTTTAGAAAATGAAAATTCAATTTTTGAAGAAAATAATTTTAAAAACTTTGAAGAAAAAAAAGAAGAAAAAAGTTCCGCGAAAAAAGAAGAAAGAAAAAATTTAAATTCAATCCTTCCATCGCTTGAATTGACAATAGAATATTTCTTGTTCCAATCAAGCACAGAAATCGAAGCAAATAAATTCTTCAATTACTATTCCAGTACTGGCTGGTTAGTTGGTGGTAAAACCAAAATGCGAGATTGGAAAGCAGCTGCACGAAATTGGATTATGAACCAGGATAAATTTAAAATCAAAACACCAATAGCACAACTGATGCCGCACAACCTCAACATCGCAAATAATAAAAACTATGCAGAACCATTGTAATCTAATGCCGTCTATTCGAGTGTTTTTTGTGTAATAAAATGGAATAAAAAATGTATCGAGAACTTCAAAATCATAACAATGACCAAATTCAATTACCCAGAAATAATTCAGTGGCTCGAGCAAAAGGGTAAACAAAACTATGGGGATAACTTCAAAATCATAGAAGATGATATTCCCATAATCACAACACTTTTGGTTTATTTTTTAAATGATGAAATAATGGCAAAAACTATCGAAATCGACCTCAACAAAGGTATTTTACTTTCGGGTCCAATAGGTTGCGGAAAAACATCTTTAATGAATTTGATGCGATTCGTTCCGGAACAAGAAAGAAAGTTCATATTGAAACCAACTCGAGAAATTAGCTTTGAGTTTATCAAAGAAGGCTACGAAGTAATCCAAAGATACAGTTCGGGAAATAAACTCCAAAACGGCATTAAAAACTATTGCTTTGATGATTTAGGTACCGAAAACAACCTCAAATACTATGGCAACGAGTGTAACGTAATGGGAGAAATTTTGCTGAGCCGATATGATCTATTCATAAACAAGAAAATAATAACTCACATCACAACCAACCTTTCCGCTTCTGAAATTGAAGCAGCTTACGGCAATCGTGTTCGTTCTAGATTAAGGCAAATGCTTAATCTATTAGCATTCAATCCAATAACTAAAGACAAACGTTAATCCAAAAACGATGAAACAAATAACAAAATTCTGGAACTGGTTCCAAGACAACGAAGAAGCCATCAAAAACGCCTTACTTCTCGGTATCAATACCAAAGAAGTATTTCACCACCTCAACAGGAACTACCGTTACATTTCCAAAAGAATCGGTTTTCTAATCATTAGTCCATCAAACAACCAGGACAAATACACCATTATTTTCACGGCGGATGGGTATCGAAAACTTTTTCCTAAAATCATGGCTTTAGAAGACCAAGCACCTAAGCTGCAACATTTCATTCCGCAAGCTTTCATCAAACCTATTCAAGACAAAACACTTTACCTATCAGTTAAAGACGAACCCTATATTTTTAAAAAGTACAAAATAAAAATAAGCCAATTATACATGGCATTAGTCGATTACAATATAACAACCAAACAACTAAAAATTAACCTCTATATTCCATCCTATGATAGAATCAAAGAGTTTGACGAAATAGAAATTGACTTGAAATACATAGTCATGGAAGTAATAGGTGAAATAGCATTCAGAAAACATATCAAAAGCATTGATTTTCTTGAATTACCCGAAGCAATCCATGGTCTTTTAAGTCTGATTGAGCTTCCAGAGTATATTGATTATTTGTATAAAATAAACTCTAGACATAAAACGAGAATGATTTAAGGTAATAATTATCTAAACTTAATAATTAATTTTTCATTATTAAAACTAACAGTTACATCTAACCATCCATTAAAATATTTACATTTATTAATTAATTTTTGAAAATCTAATTTTGAAGTTTGAACAATTGAAAATATTATTGAGGAATTTTTAAATTCCATTTTTAGATTTTCAAATATATATTTTTCATCTACATTATCTTCAATAAAAGTCTTAATTGGATCAATGGTGTCAATAATTCCAAGCAGATATAAAAACTTGAAATTATTAAATTTCAGTGGTTTAAAATTAATTAGATTATTTAATTCATATTTTGAATATAAATCATTTTGTTTTTTACTAGGCATCCAGATATTATGAGTTGCAATAGCGCTTGCTGCTAATTTATATTGTTCTTCTAATGCTTCTCCCCAAAACAGATTATCTTCATGTGCCTCAGCTTTTTTCCGTCTAATTTTAATTAATCTATCATAAAGCATTAAACCTCCGAAAATACCATGATCAATTACTTTCCCTTCTTGAATTCTATATGCAAAATATTTTTTACAACAATCCATCAATATTTTTGAAACATTAAAATGCTTTTTTTCGAATAAAATATGTTCTATATTGAAATTGAAATATAATTGTTTTAGGTTTTTATTATCATTAATCAATTCAGAATTTTTTTCAATATGATATGCATTATCATGGTATAACGAAATTAAAAACCAGATAAATGGAAAAGTGTTGTATCCAGGAGCATTTATTCCTAAATTGAATTTTTCTTTTAGTCCTGTATTGTAATATATTAGAAGACCTATAAAAAATACTGAATTAATATGATTAGGATATCTGATTTCTGAAAAATCATTTCCAATTGTATCAAATACTTCTACTTTTCCACCACGCTTGAAATATCGAAAAATAAAATCAACATGTGATATATTATTTTCTAAAAATGGGTTTTGTAATTCATTTAATTTATTAATGTCATAATAGTAATCCCATTCACTTCTTGGCAAATCTTTAATATGTTCAAGAATAGTTTTCATATCATATTTTTTATATTATAATAGCCATCATCGAAAAGTTATCTTTAGCATCATTTCTGCACAACGTTTCTATTTGATTGACACCATCTTGAAAAGTGGTTGCTGAATCAAAAACACTTTTAATTTGGTAAGAGTTTAATATATCTGAAACACCGTCAGAGTATATAATAATTATATCTTTAGGAAGTAGATTATTGACCAAATGACAATCAATAATACTTTCTTTGATACTACCAGAAACAGAACGAGTTACAACGTGTTTATAACGCTCAATATTATTAATGATACTTCCATTATTAATCATTTGATTTATTAAAGTATGAGAATGTGTTTCAAAAAGCAATTTATTATTTCTTAAGTGAATGATTTTAACGTCACCAACCCAAAATAAAAAAGCTTTATTTTTTAAAATAATAGCACCGCCCAAAGTTGCTCCAATTTTAGCATTTAAATCATCCGACTTTTGCTTTATTATTAGATTAGACTTATTGACTGCTTTTTGAATTTCTTTTTCACTTATATCATTTATTGTAGAAAGATAAGTATGAATATTCTCTGCTACTAATTTTGAAGCCACATCTCCATACTCATAACCTCCCATGCCATCAACTACCATGTGCAAAATACAATCTGGATTAATTGATTTTGAAAACAAATAATCCTGATTGCTTTTTCTTTTTCCTTTATTTGAAAATGAATAAACCATTAATGATCTCCTGTTGCTTGTTTTGTAGCTCCTCCATGTTTTGTAACTCTAGGTCGAGTAGAAATTTTTATTGGCTTTAACGTAATACTTTGTTCAGATGCTTTTGTTGACCATAAAAAACCATCACCAGGTTTCAATATACTCATGTCAGAAGGTGTTAAACTACTCAATTGAGTTATTGACTTTTGAATATGTTTAAGCCATTGAGGACTATTGAATTTATGTAATAAAACTATACTACTAAGTTCAATGATTTCATTTGGTAAACTTGGCGGGTCTTGACTGGCAATCATAATACTTACTCCCTTGTGTCTCATTTCTCGTATAGCTGTAACTATATTTCCAGTAAGATCTTTATTATCCATATACTTGTGAGCTTCATCAAATACAATAAATTTATTGAAATGTTTGTCATTATAAGTTTTTACTCCTGAGAATATATTAAGCATTATGACAAACAATCCAAGTGCCTCATCTTTAACAATAAACTCATCTCTTAAGTCAACAATAATTAGCCTTCCCGGTTTCAAAATATCCCGTATATAAAAACTGTCATCAATATATTCTCTAGCAAAACTTAATTTTTGTCTGGCTAATGCTTTTTGACTGTTTGAGAGTAGTTCTGACGATTCTACACTTTCGCTCAAACCTTCCATAGTTATGTTTCTCCTCTGTTCTCTCATCAAGGATTTCAATTGTTTAATATAGGCAGAATCATTTCCTACAGCACCAAGCAAGAACATCCAATCTTGAACATTCAACTCCATTGAATTAAATGAAATAGGTTTAATTTCAATTGAAGGATATTCCAATCGTCTTTCTTCTATTTTATCTCTTGGAGTTAATAAAACTACATCTTTTATTGAATCAGGCTCTGCACCAAATTCTTCTTTCAATTTTTGCAATTCAGTTCTTTTATCATTTGGATATATCATTGAGGTGAATTCTGGCTCATAATCCATGCTTTCACTATAATGAAAAATAACCCCAGCAAGTGGTGATGGTAAAACATTGATGTTTGAAAATTGTTTTAAAACCATTTCAGATATAGTACCAATAGTATAACTTTTTCCTCCTCCTTGGACACCAAATAAACTGATTGTGTTGGTTTCACTCAAATCGATTGCAATTTTTTTATTCTGAATACTCTTTCCTAGAATACCATATTGTGGACTTTCTGAACTTTTCCCAACAATAATATCATAATCTGGAGTTATGTAGGTATTAGTTAAACTTCCATCCTCTGTGTTTGCTTCATTAACGACTCCTTTTGGACTATCCGGTTTTGGGTCTTGAGGAATATCTTCATCATTAAAATCATCGTCCAAACCATCATTACTATCTTTCCTGTGAGACTCATTAGATTGGGAAGAATCTTTTGATACTTCTTTTGTTTCATTAGGTAATTTAACAGTTGAACTTGCTTCCTTTTGTTGTTTAATTTTAGATTTAAACCTTTGTAGAAAAGGTTTTAAAGCTTCATTTGTTCCAAGAGCATTTCCTAATTCATTATCAAATTCTTTCTCTTCTAATCGTGTAGTATTTAAATCAGAATCAGGATCTAAAATGTCTTCGATTAGTTTAGCCCCAAAAGTGAAAAAAGTTAGACAATCATCAACAACTTCTTTCTCATGTCTTTTAGAAAATGAAAAATCAAAAATAAATCCTAACTGATTAAATTTTAAACAAAAACCTTCATCAAGTGTTTGAAGGAATGAACAATAAGTGTTATAGGCATTGTCGGAAAGATAATTATAACGATAAGCTCTTTCAATATAGAAACTTAACAATGTTTTAAACTCTTTATTTTTTATCTCTCTATCCAATCGATCGACAGTAGTAAAATTGTTTGGATCAAAATGATGTCTTATAGCCAGAATAGTGTTTTCTATCTGCTCTTTCATTTTTAATTTCAAATCTTCTTTCTCAGACACTACTATAGACTTTCTGCATTTGATTTCGATAATAGAAATTGATATTTCACGTTTATCTTTATCAATTGAGAACAACAAATTATCAGCTCTACTTTTTGAATTAGAAGAAAGGTTTTCAAA
>NZ_JBKCVI010000205.1:0-26674 GCF_046317795.1 Flavobacterium sp.
CTGTAAATTTGTGACAAACATCAAAACATGAAAATATATCCTATCGAAGCCGGAAACTTTAAGTTAGAGGGCGGCGCTATGTTTGGCGTGGTTCCCAAAACCATTTGGAACAAAACCAATCCGGCAGACGAAAATAATTTAATTGATATTGCCGCAAGATGCATGTTAATTGAAGACGGGAATCGATTGATTTTGATCGATACTGGAATGGGCAACAAACAATCGGAGAAGTTTTTTGGCTATTATTCGCTTTGGGGAAACCATTCATTGGATAAATCATTGGTCAAGCATGGTTTTCATCGTGATGATGTGACGGATGTTTTTATGACGCATTTGCATTTTGATCATTGTGGGGGCAGTGTGAATTGGAATAAAAACAAAACGGGTTACGAGGTAGCTTTTAAAAACGCCTATTATTGGACAAACGAAAATCATTGGGAATGGGCAACAAAACCAAATGCCCGTGAAAAAGCATCTTTTCTTTCAGAAAATATTTTGCCAATGCAAGAAAGCGGACAATTAAATTTTATTAAAAGACCTGATTCTGATTTTGGAATTTGTGATTTGGGATTTGATATTTTTTATGTTGATGGTCACACCGAAAAAATGATGATTCCACATATTAAATACCAAGATAAAACCTTTGTTTTTTGTGCTGATTTATTGCCAACTGCTGGACATTTGCCATTGCCTTATGTTATGGGTTATGACACGCGGCCGCTTTTAACTTTGCCTGAAAAAGCTAAATTTCTTACTGCAGCAGCAGAAAACAATTACTATCTATGGCTAGAACATGATGCGCATAACCAAATCATTACAGTTGAAAAAACAGAAAAAGGTATTCGACTTAAAGACGTTTTCAAAACCAAAGATATACTAATGTAATGTTAATCGTTTTTGGAATTTTGCAAAAGAATATACTTTTACCTTCTTAAATAATATTTGTTATGAAAACAAAGTTGAAATTTTTGCTTTTTTTATTACCAATATTAAGTTTTGGACAAGAGGTTCAAACACTTTACACAAAAAAAGCACCCCTTACAGAACAAGAATTAAAACGCTGGAGTCATCTTGATTTAGAAAAAGATACCATTCCCGGAATGAGCGTTGACAAAGCTTACAATGAGCTTTTGAAAAATAAAAAAGGAATTAAAATCATTGTTGCCGTAGTAGACTCGGGAATTGACATAGATCACCCTGATTTAAAAGGTGCTATTTGGACAAATCCAAAAGAAATTCCAAACAACAAAAAAGATGATGATAAAAACGGTTATGTTGACGATATTCATGGTTGGAATTTTCTAGGCGATTCATACAACGAAACACTAGAAATGACTAGAATTTTGAAAAAAGGCGATGATGGTTCCGAAGTGTATAAAAAAGCATTAGCTGAACATGAGAAAGAATATAATAAAATGATGAGCTATAAAGAATCTATAGATTATTTATACGAAGCCGATAAAACCATTCGTGACTATTTAAAAAAAGAGGATTATACTCTTAACGAATTAAAAGACGTAGCTTCAATTAAATATTCACTTTACCAGAGTAAAACGGTGATGCTTGCTTTTGCTTTGCAAGCAGGAGAAAAATTTAGAGAAGAATTAATTTCAACAAAAAATCAAGTGTATGATAAACTTAATTATAACCTCAACACAACATTTGACGGACGAAAAATAGTAGGCGATAATCCCGATAATTTTGACGATAAAAAATACGGAAATAACAAAGTGTTTGGGCCAAATAAAGAAAACACAGAACACGGAACACATGTGGCTGGAATAATTGCCCAAACAAGAAACAATAACATTGGCGGTGATGGTATTTCAAACAATGTTCAGATAATGGTATTGCGAGCTGTGCCCAATGGTGATGAATATGACAAAGATATCGCTTTGGCGATTCGCTATGCAGTTGATAATGGCGCAAAAGTAATCAATGGTAGTTTTGGAAAAGATTTTTCTCCACATGCCGAATGGGTATGGGATGCCCTAAAATATGCTGAAAGTAAAGACGTTTTGTTTGTGCATGCTGCTGGAAATGATGGAAAAGATATAGATGTAGAAGAAAACTTCCCAACGGATAGTAAGGATAAAAAAACTGAGTTAGTTTCAAATTTTATCCAAATTGGCGCTCTCAACTATGAATATGGTGAAAAAGTGATAGCTGATTTTTCTAATTATGGCTCTAAAAATGTTGATGTCTTTGCTCCTGGAGTGAAAATTTATGCCACACTTCCTAATAATAAATTCAAATATCTTGAAGGAACTTCAATGGCATCGCCAAATGTTGCTGGTGTAGCTGCATTAATTCGTTCTTATTATCCAAATTTAAAAGCTCACCAAGTGAAAGAAATTTTAATGCAATCTGGAACTCCAATTGATATGGTTGTAAAAGTTGGCGAAAATGGCGAAAAAAGAAATTTTGCTGAGGCCTCAGTTTCAGGAAAAATAGTAAATGCATATAATGCATTAAAACTGGCTGAAGAAGTACCAAAAAATGAAAAAAATAATTAATGAAAATGAAAAAAATCCTTCTCTTTGGTTTTTTACTTGGAATACTTTTTTGCAAAGCACAATCAAAAGACTACTGGCAACAACATGTTGACTATAAAATGGATGTAACCATGGATGTTAAATCCTATCAATACAAAGGCAAACAAGAATTGTTGTATACCAATAATTCACAAGACACCTTAAAAAAAGTTTTTTACCATTTATACAATAATGCTTTTCAGCCAGGAAGCGAAATGGACATTCGTTTGCAAAACATTCTTGATCCGGATGGCAGAATGGTGAACAAAGTAAAAAATTCAGAAGGAAAAGAAGGAAAAGAAAGTCGCATTTCAAAATTATTACCCAATGAAATGGGCTATTTAAAAATTTCTAATTTCAAACAAGATGGCGTTTCTGCCCAAACCAAAGAAGTAGGTACGATTTTGGAAGTCGTATTGGCAACACCTATTTTACCTGGACAATCAACTTTATTTACATTAGACTTTGATGGACAAGTTCCGCTCCAAATTCGACGTTCGGGAAGAAATAATAGCGAAGGTGTTGCGCTTTCAATGGCGCAATGGTATCCTAAAATAGCCGAGTTTGATTTTGAAGGTTGGCATGCTGACCCTTACATCGCTAGAGAATTTCACGGTGTATGGGGTAATTTTGATGTAAAAATCACCATTGATAAAAATTACGTTTTAGGTGGAACTGGCTATTTACAAAACCCGAACGAGATTGGATATAATTACCAAGATACAGGAGTTGTTGTAACTATTCCAAAAAAACAAAAAACACTGACTTGGCATTTTTATGCGCCAAATGTTCATGATTTTACTTGGGCAGCTGATAAAGAGTATGTACACGATAAATATCCAGCAGAAAATGGTGTTACACTACATTTTTTATACAAAAATAATCCAGCGATTATTGATGTTTGGAAACAAGCCCAACCCAAGACCGCTGAGTTAATACAATTTTTTAATAAAACCATTGGCAATTATCCTTACAAACAATATTCAGTAATTCAAGGTGGTGATGGCGGAATGGAATATGGTATGTGTACTTTGGTTTTGGGCGAAGGAAAATTAAATGGATTTGTAGGTTTGATTGCTCATGAAATGGGACATTCGTGGTTTCAACACGTTTTGGCGAGTAACGAAAGTAAACACGGCTGGATGGACGAAGGGTTTACTTCTTTCATTGAAGATTTAGCTGTTAATGAACTGGTTGCAAAAAAGGTGGAAAATCCTTTTGCTGGGGCTTATAAAAGTTATATTGAGTTGGCCAATTCAGGAAAAGAGCAGCCGCTTTCTACACACGCTGACCGCTATGACTTGAACAGATCCTACAGCGTTGCTTCCTATAGCAAAGGGGAACTCTTTTTAAGCCAATTAATTTATTTGATTGGGGAAGACAACTTAATGAAAACCTTGAAACGTTATTACAAAGAATTTCAATTCAAACATCCTACACCCAATGACATTAAGCGAACTGCCGAGCGCATTTCGGGTGCAAATTTAGATTGGTATTTAACCGATTGGACTCAAACCACAAATACGATTGATTATAGCATTAAAAAAGTGGCCGAAAAAGACAACACAACTACAATTTCACTAGAAAGAGTAGGCAGAATGCCAATGCCTATTGATGTTTTGGTGGAATATACAGACGGAACAAAAGAGAGTTATTATATTCCGCTTCGAATGATGAACTTTCAAAAATCAAATCCTAAACTCGAAATTAAATGGACTATTTTGAATGATTGGGCTTGGGCAATGCCTAACTATGAGTTCAGTATTCAAAAACCGCTTTCCTCAATCAAAAAAATTAGCATAGATTCATCTGATTTAATGGCAGATGTGAAAAGAGAAAATAATGTGTTTGTAAATATCAAATAAAATAAGTTGCCAAATTTTAATCCTTTTATTTTGGAATAGATTTTGTAGATTTACCACGATAAAAAAAATTAACAAAATGAAAGCTATTCAACTTCTTATGTTTTGCCTTTTTTTGAATTTTGGAAGTGTTGCTTTGGCGCAACCTATTCGTTTTCAAGCAAGCAGTGTAGGTTTTACAGACAAAAAAGATAATGGTCAATGGAACGAATGGTCTGATTTTGTTGACGCCAATGTATTGATAACCGTTGATGCTAAGAAAGATTTAATTACAATTAATTCCTCTGAGGTACAGTCATTCAAAATCAAAGCTTATGGTGAAATTACAGATAATGATGAGGTAAATATTGTCCCGTTTGAATGTGTTGACAATAAGTTTTCAAAGTGTAATATCTTAATCATTACGAAAAAAAAGGAAAATAATAGAGTGCAGTTTTACATCACTTACAATGAAGTGAAATTTGTTTACAATATCTACTCAAAATAAAAATGGATTTTTCCTATCCAGTTTCTGAAAAACTTAAAAGTAAAAAAATTATCGACTTGTTATTTTCAGAAGGCAAATCGGTGAGTAAATACCCATTGCGATTAGTGTATATTACACACGATTATGAAGAAAATGTACCCTTAAAAATGGGCGTTTCGGTTTCCAAAAAACATTTTAAAAAAGCAGTAGACCGCAATTATTTCAAGCGTGTTTTGAGAGAATGTTATCGGTTGAACAAATCCATTTTGACAACTAATTTAGACACAAAATATTGCATTATGTTTTTTTATCAAACCAACGAAAAATTATCTTACCAAGAAATAGAAGAAAAAACCAAAAAGCTTTTTGAGAAATTTAGAAAAGCTGTTATACAAGAAAAAAATTAAACTGATGATGTACCAAATTTCATTTGAAGTAATTTAATATATTCGTTAACTTGTTTAAAGAAAAAGCCATGTTCTTAAGAATTAAAAAAAAATATTTTATCCCTGCCATCTTGAGTATTTTTCTCTTTATTGGTGTAAGTTTTAAAGACGATTTCTTCGAAATTTCTAAACAACTAGAAATTTTTACCACACTATTTAAAACCATCAATCAAAACTATGTTGATGAAACTAATCCGGCAGAATTAATGGACAAAGCCATTAAGAGTATGTTGGCAGATTTAGACCCATATACCAATTATTTCAATGAACAAGATGTTATAAAATTCAAAATTAATAATACTGGAGAATACACAGGAATAGGAGCGATTATTACAAGAAAAGAAGACAAACTCATCATCAAAGAACCATATAAAGGATTTCCTGCGGACAAAGCAGGTTTAAAAGCGGGTGATGAAATCACTCAAATAGGCGATGTAATGCTTTCCGACTTTAAAGATGATGCTTCCCAATTATTGAAAGGCGTAAAAAACACTAAAATTGAAATCAAATACTTACGCCAAGGAAAGCCAATGACGACCCAGTTAATTTTGGACGAAGTAGAAGTAAAAGCAGTTCCTTTCTTTGGAAAAGTAGACGATAAAACGGGTTATATTGTTTTGTCTCAATTTAGCCAAAAAGCATCATCACAAACTAAAGAAGCCCTAGAAAAACTAAAAGCGGATGGTGCAACTCAAATAATTCTTGACTTGCGAGGAAACCCAGGTGGGTTATTGAATGAAGCGGTAACTATTTGTAATCTTTTTGTTCCTAAAGGAGAAGTTATTGTAACTACAAAATCAAAAAACGAGAAATACAACAACGTTTATAAAACCAATCGAGAGCCAATTGATACTATAATTCCATTGGTTATACTTGTTGATGGTAAAAGTGCATCTGCCTCTGAGATTGTTTCTGGAGCTTTACAAGATTTAGATCGTGCTGTAATATTAGGAAGTCGAAGTTTTGGAAAAGGACTGGTACAACGTCCAATTGACATGACCTATGGAACTCAAGTAAAAGTTACTATTTCTAGATATTACACGCCTTCTGGAAGATGTATTCAAGCTTTGAATTACAACAAAAAAGACAAGAGCGGCAAAGCTACTAAAACAGAAGAAAAAAACTATAATGCATTCAAAACCAAAAAAGGAAGACCTGTTTTTGATGGCGGTGGTGTTTTGCCAGATGTTGAAATTGCAGAAACAAAAACAAGCATGATTGCTGATGCATTACAAAAAAACGATGGTATTTTTAATTATGTAACTTATTATTATTATAAAAATCCAACTCTGGGTGATAAAATCCCAACACTTACAGATTCAGATTTTGCAGACTTTAAAGCATTTCTTAAGCGTGAAAAAACAGATATTAATACGGAAACAGAAATTGCACTAAAAAACACTTTGGAAAAAGCTAAAAAAGAAAACATTGATACTGCTATTCAATCCGAATACGAACAATTATTAGCCGCTTTGCAAAGAAGTGAAGCAACAATGATTGATAAAAATCAAAAGGAAATAAAAAATTTAATGTTGGATGAGATTATCAAGCGTTACCAATACAAAGAAGGGTTGTATCAATATTACATAAAAAATAATATTGAGATTAAAAAAGCTGTCGGAATTCTTAATAATACGGCAGAATACAATAAGATTTTAAAAATTTAAGATGAAATTACTAAAGTATTTACCTTTTCTCATTTTTGGTTTTCTTCAAGCTCAGGAAGAAGTTGTGCACTCGGTTTACTTTGAATTTGATAAATATTCCTTAGGTGAAAAGCAAGGAAATGAAGTAGTCGATTTTATCAAAAATTCCGATTCAACAAGAATTGAGTCCATTCAGATTTTTGGGTATACTGATGATGTCGGAAAAGAGGCCTATAACTTCAAACTTTCAACCAATCGGGCCACAACCATTCAAGACAAAATCATTGCAAGTGGAATTAAAAGTAAAATCATTATCACCATTGAGGGAAAAGGTAGAATTCTAATTGACGATGATATTGTAGAAAATCTTCCTGAAAAACGGTCAAAAAACAGAAGAGTTGACGTAGTTATCAACCTTAGACCGTTGCCAAAAATTGTGATTCCTGGATTTTACAACACCATTCAAAAAAACCATATTGTAGGCGACCATGTCTATCTAGACAATGTTTTATTTGAAAGAGGAAGTAGTAAACTGACATTTAAATCCAAAACGGAGTTGGATAAAATTGCAAAACTCTTGATGAAATACAAAAATTATCATTTTGAAATCCAAGGGCATGTGTGTTGTACGCCACCTTACCAAAAAGAAGCTATTGATAAAGAAACTAAAAAAAGACAACTCTCTACTAATAGAGCAGAAACAGTGTATAAATATTTACTATTTAAAAAAATACCTAAAACCAGAATGACTTTTAAAGGATATGGAAATACTGTACCGTTGGGAAAAGGCGCAGATTATGACAGAAGAGTAGAAATTGTTATCTCAAAAGTGTAATTACCCCTTTTTCATCTCGATATGTGGAATATCATCTTCTAAATACATGTCACTATTTTGAACAAATCCGTGACTTTCGTAGAATTTTTTTAAATACAATTGTGCAGAAATCGTGATTTTTGTTTCTTCAAAATGGGTTTCAATTACCCGAATTGCTTCTCTCATTAAAAGGTGACCTAGTTTTTTATCTCTATAACTTTCTTTAACCACGACACGCCCAATAGATGCTTGTTCAAAATAATCATTTGGTTTAAAAATCCGAGCATAAGCCACTATTTTTCCATTATCTTCTCCTATAAGATGGATTGCTTTCTCATCTTTGCCATCAATGTCTTGATAAACGCAATTTTGCTCTACCACAAAGACTTCGCTGCGCAACTGTAGTAAATTATAAAGCTCTTGAGAAGAAAGTGCATCAAAACGCTTTATTTTCCATTCTAGATTCATTTTGTTGGATTTTTTATAAATTGAATGGATTTAATAATTGATTCTAATTCAAACATTAAATCGCGCTTTTCTTTTGATGGTGCGTAGCAAAATCCTTCAAGCACCAATATTCTATTATTCTCTTTGTCAAAAATAGCATAGTTGATAAATGGTCCTGACATGAAATCGTTTTTCATTTGCCACGTTCCTTTTGTTTCAAATGTTTTCTTCCCAGCAAGCGTTGTCTCTAAAAAATAAGGTGAATAGGCCTCTTCGGTAACCATTTTTGTTCCTCTGTCTGAACCGTGGATGTATAGTTTTCCTATAGAATCTCTTGTTTTTACAATATCGTTAACTGCATTATTAGCGTGAACTCTTTTAAAAGGGATTTGATACAATAATAAACTGCTATTACCGCTGATAATTTCACTTTTCATCCAAATGAAATTTCTTCTTCGCATAACATATTCATATTTTGATGGAATCAAAAGATTGATGTTGAACTTTTTTTGAATTTTTTGGATATCCAAAAGAGAATCTTTGAAAATTTCTTGATTTTGAGAAATTTCTGTTTTTCTCATTTTTTGAATAATATTGGAGCTGTTTTTCTCCAAAATTTGTATGATTTCTAAAGCTGTTTTCCCTGAAATATGAAACGCATTTTGAGGGGTTGTAAATTCATTTTCTTTAATTTCAAATTTGTTTTCGGTACCTTTTTTGACAATAATAATGTTTCGAGTATCTGTTGAGAATCCTTCAAAAAGTTTTACTGGGTATTGATTGATGGTAAACAAAGGCTCTTCTTGTGGCAATCCTAAAACGGGTGAAGCAAATTTATTTCTAATACTATCGCCCACTTCGCCTTTCCAAAGTTGATCATCAATAATCACAGCAATAGTATTTATTGTTGCCACAGAATCTTCGGGTAACTTGTCTTTTTTAAAAGAACAAGAGCCCAACAAACCAAAGACAAAAAGCCATAAAAAAAGGGTTTTATTCATAACTCAAATAAAACCCAAATTTATATAAGATTTTCTGATTAACCGCTAATTTTTAATTTCATGCCTGGTTTTAAACTTTCGTTTTTTATACCATTCCATTTTTTGATATCAGATGCGGTTACATTATACTTTTTTGCAATACTAAACAATGAATCTCCTTTTTTAACGTAGTATAATTTAACTTCGTCTTTTTGATTTGATGCACTATTTTCTTTATTCGAAAATTTTGTGTCGTTAGCAGCAATTTCTGTTTTTGAAACAATAATGGAAGCTCCTAATCTAACATTATTATCTTCTAACTCATTCCATTCTTTAATTTCGGCAACTGATACATTGTGTTTATGTGCAATGCTTCCAAGATTGTCTCCTTTTTTAACTTTATACTCTACAATCTTAGTTTCTGTTGGCTCTTCTTCTTTAACTGTTTCTTGTTTATTTGCTAATGCTAATTTAGAGCCCATTTGAACATTGGAATCATCAAGATTGTTCCATTCTTTAAGGTCTTCTATGCTAACATTGAATTTTTTGGCAATACTTAACAAGTTGTCTCCTTTTTGAACTTCATAAAAATCTTTATTGCTTTGACTGTCATCAGAGTTTGTGTCTTTCAAAGCAAGACTTGTTTGTGTTTTAGTATCCACTATTGCTTTTTCTGATTTCACTTCTTTTCTAACTGTGGTAACAACTCTTTCGTTTTTAATGATTTTTAGCTTTTGTCCAGTGTTGATGTTTGTTCCTCTTAGTTTGTTCCATTTTTTAACATCAGCAACCGCTACGTCATATTTGTTTGCTATTTCACTTATGTTATCGCCACTTTTGACTTTATATATCTTAGTAACATCTTTATAGGAAACTACTTTTTCTTCTTTAAATACTTTATTGGTATTTGATGCCAATGCCGTTGTTTCTTTCACAGCAATTGTATCTGCTTTGGTTTGAATTTTATTGCTTGAAGCAATAGATTCGTCTGAAGTATAAATTTTCAAACTTCTGCCCAAAGGTGCTTTATTACTTCGCAAGTGATTCCATTTCTTCAATTCCGACATTGTAATACCATACCGATTAGAAATTTTACTCAAACTTTCTCCTCTTCTAACTTTATGGTATTTAATATTTGAAGAATTACTCGTTTCTGATGAGCTATTTGAAGCAAACATACTTGTGAATGGCTTTTCTCTTAGACTGTCTTCATAACTTGCATAAGCATAAATTCTTTCTTCGTTTGAAGTGAACAATGCAATTTTATCTAATGGTAATTTTAAAAAATAATCAAAACCTGTTACTTGTGGTATAACTTCTCTTTTATATGAGGGATTCAAAAATTGTAATTCAGCTACAGGAACGTCTAATAAATCGGAAATCTGTTTAAAAGTTAAAGCTCTTTTTACCAAAACCGTATCTGTAGCAAATTGATTTGCAACAGCTTTATTTGGAACAATTCCGTGTTCTTTGTGGTATTCGAAAATATACATTGTGGCCAAAAAAGCAGGAACATAACCTTGTGTTTCTTTGTGCAAATAAGGTCTAATGTTCCAATAATTTTGTTTTCCTCCAGATCGTCGAATGGCTTTAGCTACATTTCCTGGACCAGTATTATAAGAAGCCAATACTAAATCCCAATCACCAAAAATACCATACATGTTTTTCATGTATTGTGTGGCAGCTTTACTCGCTTTTAATGGATCACATCTTTCGTCAACATAGGTATCAACTTTCAAATCATATTGTTTTCCTGTTTGATACATAAATTGCCACAAACCTGTTGCGCCAACTCTAGAAACTGCTCTTGGGTTTAGGGCAGACTCAACCACGGCTAAATACTTTATTTCCAAAGGAATGTTTTGTGCCGCTAATGCTTCTTCAAAAATGGGGAAATAAAACTGAGAAATTCCCATTAATCGTTCAAACCCTTTTTTACGGTATTTTAAAAATGATTTAATTACATTTTCTAAACCAACGTTGTACTCAATATTGAAGGGTGATTTTTCGTCTAATCTCTTCAAACGTTCTTTCAAAAGTTCCGTAGGTAATTCATACTCTACTTTTTCATCAACATTAATATTTTTAATATCAAGAGTCAATTCGTTATACAAATCTAAGCTAGCCAGTTCTTTCATCCACATGCTATCAATACAAGTTGCAATGTTGTCATGTACAAAAGTAGCTTTAATAGAATCTAGAACTTCTTTCTTGGTTTGTGGCTTTTTAAACGGGGTAATACTTAAATCCTCCTGAGCAAAAATTGCCGTGGATGCTAATAGTAGTACCAACGTTGTTATTTTTTTTATAATCATAACTTTATTTTGTAAAGTGTTATTTTCAAATGTTTTTTATCAATGTCTTAATTACTTATAACGTAAGTTATTGTTTTTTATTGTGTTGCTATTATTTACTCCAAAATAGCTGCGATTCCGGGCAACACTTTTCCTTCTAACATTTCTAGCATTGCGCCGCCACCGGTGGAAACGTAACTCATTTTATCTTCCAAGTTGAATTGTTTTACCGCAGCAACAGAATCTCCTCCGCCAACAAGTGAAAAAGCGCCATTTGCTGTAGATTCTGCAATAAAATTTCCTAATGCTATTGTTCCTTTGGCAAATGATTCCATTTCAAAAACACCTAATGGACCATTCCAAAGAATTGTTTTTGAGTTCATGATTACATCTTTAAAATTTTCCAATGATTTTGGTCCTGCGTCTAAACCTTGCCAACCATCGGGTATTTCACGAACATCCACTATTTGAGTTTCGGCATCGTTTGAAAATGCATTTGCTGCAACAACATCAACTGGAATGTGAATATGAACGTTTTTTTGTTTTGCCAAATGTAAAATTTGCAACGCCAGTTCTTGTTTATCGTCTTCACATATTGAATTTCCAATTTTTCCTCCTAATGCTTTTATAAACGTAAATGTCATTCCGCCTCCAATTATCATGTGATCCACTTTATCCAAAATATTTTCGATAACCGTGATTTTTGAAGACACTTTTGAACCTCCAAGAACGGCTGTTACTGGTTTTACAGAATTCTTTAAAACACGATTTAAACTTTCAATTTCTTTGGCCAAAAGCATTCCAAAACATTTATAGTTTGGAAAAAATTTGGCAATAATGGTTGTCGATGCATGAGCTCTATGTGCCGTTCCAAAAGCATCATTCACATAAATATCTCCTAGAGATGCTAATTCTTTGGCAAAATTTTCATCACCTGCTTCTTCCTCTGGATAAAAACGAAGATTTTCTAATAACAATATTTCGCCTTGTTTGAGATTTTTTGCAGCATTCGTAGCTACTTCGCCTCTACAATCGTAAGCAAAAAGTACTTTAATCCCTAATACTTCGGATACTTTTGCTACAATATGTCGCAAAGAAAATTGATCTTCTTTTCCTTTTGGTCTTCCAAGATGCGACATCAAGATTACGCTTCCACCATCAGCCAAGATTTTATCTATAGTTGGCTTAGCCGCCTCAATTCTAGTAGCGTCGGTCACGTTTAATTCTTCGTCCAATGGAACATTGAAATCAACTCTGATTATCGCTTTTTTGTTATTGAAATTAAAATCTTGAAGGGTTTTCATCTAGTAAATGAATTAATTTGAAATATTGCAAATATAATAAAAATATAATTTCATCGGTGTTTTTCGTGCTTTTATCGATATTTTTTAAGAAATTTTTAAGATGTAATGCTTTTTTAATCCAGTTATTATGCCTTTTTGATGTGTATAATTCCGCTTATAAAAGGGTATTCAAAATGCAATTATTTAGATAAAAAATAGATTTTTAAGTTATATTTGCTTTATGCTGTTTTCAGAAATATTAGGTCTTGATTTCATTAAAAATCATTTAACAAAAAGTGCCTTGTCGGGCAGAATTCCGCATGCGCAGTTGTTTATTGGGCCAGAAGGTTGTGGTACATTAGCCATGGCAATTGCTTATGCTCAGTTTGTTTTGTGTCGTAATTTGGAAACCGAAAACTTTGGGGGAAATGATTCTTGTAATTTAAAATTTCAATCTTTAACACATCCTGATTTGCATTTTGTGTATCCAAATGTGACTAATGAGGATATAAAAACGAAACCAAAAAGTTCCGATTTTGTAATGGATTGGCGTGAGTTTGTTTTACAAAATCCTTATGGAAGCTTGTTTGATTGGTATAAACATTTAGGAGTTCAAAACAAGCAAGGTGAAATTCGTGTGGATGATGCGCAAGATATTTTAAAATCTTTAGCTTTAAAATCTTATGAAGGAGGTTATAAAGTGATGATTGTTTGGATGGCTGATAAAATGAATATTGCGGCTTCCAATAAACTGCTAAAATTATTAGAAGAACCGCCAGAAAAAACACTTTTTATTTTAATTTCTGAAAACGAGGAAGATATAATTCAAACTATTCGTTCTCGATGTCAAGTATTGCATTTTGGTGCTTTGCCCGAAACAATTATTTCAAAAGCATTAATAGACCGGCACCAAATTGACCCGGCAACCGCTTCAAAAATTGCCCATCAAGCACAAGGTAATTATAACAAAGCGCTTCAAATATTAAATAATGAAACGGATGATTTGCCTTTTGAAAAATGGTTTGTTGATTGGGTTCGAGCGGCTTTTAAAGCCAAAGGAAATGCTGCAGCCATTCAGGATTTAATTTCTTGGAGCGAAGAAATTGCAACATTGGGTAGAGAAGGACAAAAACAATTTCTGAATTATTGTATTGTCATGTTTCGTCAAGCATTGTTGTTTAATTATCAAACCAATAATTTGGTTTATGTTGAGCCAACGGTGGAAAAATTTACTTGGGACAAATTTGCGCCTTTTGTAAATGGCAATAATATTAATGCTATTTTTAGTGAACTTTCAGATGCTATTTATCATATTGAAAGAAATGGAAACGCCAAAATTATTTTAACCGATTTATCCATAAAACTCACTCGTTTAATACATAAAAATTAACACTTATGAATAATACCGCCTCGATTTTAGTTTTGGTTTTTTTAGCTGTCACTTTTATACAATCAGCTTATGATAAAGTTTTTGGCTGGCAAGGAAATGTTGATTGGCTTAAAGGTCACTTTGCGCAAAGTATTTTGAAAAACAACGTGCCTTTTGCTTTATTTATTATTTTGATATTAGAATTACTAACAGGTATTTTGACGCTTGTGGGTTGTGTAGAATTGTTTGTAAACGGCGGAAAAACTTTTGGTTTTTATGGCGCTGTTTTTTCTTGTATCACACTACTATTCTTATTGTTAGGTCAAAGGTTAGCCAAAGATTACGATGGCGCAAGAACGATTGCAATTTATTTTGTTCCTGCGGTTTTAGCGGTTTGGTGGTTGAGTTAATTATAAACTCGCTTTGAACATTTTTAATTCATCCCAAGTGAATGTATCGCCATAAAGTTCTTTCAATCCGTTGAGTGTTTCTTCTTTATATCCTTTGAAAGCTTTTGCTAATTCTAAAATTTTATCCTCTGGCAAAACATCAGTAATTGCAATAGTTTCCAATTCAATCAACTTGGCTAAATGTCCGCCAATAGTTTGGGTAGTTAGTTTTCTTATTGCCGCAATTTCTTTGATAGAATTCTTTTGCAACCACAATTCGTAGGTTTCTTGAACAGTTGATTTTTTTGGTTCTTTACTAGTTTTTTTCTTTTTCAAATAGCGATCGAAGTCTACATCATCCTCAACAAGAGTTGTGTTTGATTTTTTAAATTCCTCTCGAATAATATCGAGTTTATTGATTTTGTAATACTTAATTTCTTCGGAAACTAATTTTTCTTTAGAAATTGATTCACCTTTTACCACAGTTTCTATAAGCATTTTTGCTTTCATCAATCGCAAAACGGCTTTGATTTGTAGGTCTTCCAAAACCAATAATTCATCGTGAAATGCTTTGGCTTTTTTAGTTCGAACTACTTCTTCTAATTTCCATAAGATTTCATAAACCAAATTGTCCATTGGTTGAAAAAAATAATTATATGCCGCAAAAATTCTTTGAGAGATAAAGTTAAAATCAACAGCATCGTCTTTGAAAAGCCGTTCTAACTGTGTTATAAATTTCCTAGAGGGTTCCAAAATATTTTCTATACTTTCGGCTTGTGTTTTTGCCCAAGTCGCGTGTTTTGATTTTGTTGCTTGCTCCGAATTTTCGTTGTAACTAAACTTGTGGTTGCGCCATTCTTGAGCTAAATCTGTCCAATCAAAACTGACATTCAAATAGTTATGAATATACTTTTTGGTTTCTTGTTTCAAACGATTTTCTAAAACTGTTTCGCTTGCTTTGTTTTCGGCATATTCCATTACATCTTCATCGCTTGAAATACCGTTCATTTGCAATTGAGAAAGCAAAACTAAGCCGTCTAAAGAACGCAAACGAGAAAGCGCCACATACGCCTGTCCTGGTAGAAAAACCTGCGAAACATCGAGTGCTGCTTTGTCAAAAGTTAATCCTTGGCTTTTATGAACGGTTATTGCCCAAGCCAATTTTATAGGATAATGAACAAATGTCCCCAAAACCTCTTCTTCTATTTCTTTGGTGTTTTCATTTACAGTGTATCTAATGTTTTCCCATTCGTATTTTTCTACTTCTATGGTTGTTTTTTCTTCTGGAAAAGAAACTAAAATTTCTCCCTCGGAAAGCGATTTAATAATTCCCATTTTGCCATTGAAATATCTTTTTTCTAATGATAAATCATTTTTTATAAACATAATTTGGGCGCCAATTTTCAACTCTAATTTATCTTCAATTGGATAAATCTTATCCGGAAAATCGCCTGTTACTTCGGCAAAAAAAGTTTTTGATTTCCCTTCTAAATCCTGTAATGATTGCGAATTAATACTGTCGGCTTTGGCGTTATGAGTGGTTAAGGTAATGTATCCTTTGTTAGCTTTTAAATCAAAATGAGGTTGCACAAATTCATTTAAAATTTGCCTGTCTTTTTGTGTAATGGTATTGTTTCGAAGATTATTCAAAACCGAAATAAATCGTTCATCCGTTTGACGGAAAATTTTGGATAACTCAATATACAAAGGTGGATTTTGTTGGATACAATGTGAATGAAAAAAGAATTTCCCTTTGTAATAATTACTCAATGTTCGCCATTCTTCTTCCCGAATTATTGGTGGCAATTGCAATAAATCGCCAATAAAAAGCACTTGAACACCACCAAATGGCAAGTTTTTTCTGCGTACCGACTGCAACATAAAATCGATAGCATCCATCAAATCGGCACGCAACATACTGACTTCGTCAATGATAAGCAATTCCATATTTTGGATAACAGCTTTCTTTAAACTGCTCATTCTAAAGTGTCTACGCAAGGTAGCTTTGGTTTCAAACTTAGTATTATCAGAAAAATGGGCTGAGGAATTGTTAGGAATAAATCCTCCAAAAGGCAACTGAAACATCGAATGAATTGTTACGCCACCAGCATTTAATGCCGCAATGCCTGTAGGCGCCACAACGACACAGTTTTTGTGAGTAGTTTTTATAATCTCTTTGAGAAGTGTCGTTTTACCAGTTCCCGCTTTTCCTGTCAGGAAAATGGATTGGTTGGTTTGATTGATAAATTGCAATACATAATTTGCTTCTGCTGATATTGATTCCATGGCGTATATTTTAAAATACAAATATAAAACATTGTTAATCAATGCACAATTAAAAAAGCCATCAAAACTGATGGCTTTATATTGTAAACAAAAAAGTGTTTTATTTTTTTTCTTCTTTTTTTGTTTCTGTGTTTCCTTCTTTTTTAGCAGCAGATTTATACTTATCGTTAACCAATTTTATAACATCTTTTGTTAAATCATAGCTTTCTTTTGCATATAAAATAGATTGTGCATCTCCAGTTCCATAGATGTAATCATATCCTTTTTCTTTACCAAAATCTTTAATAATCTTTTTGTATGTCTTTACTAAAGTATCCATTTCTGTTCCACTTTCTTCTTGTAGTTGTCTTAACATTCCTTGTTGCGCATAGCTCAACTCTTGTTCTCTTTGTTGTAATTCTGCACCTTTTTGTTGCGCCCATGCTTGACCGTTCGCCATGGCGTTTTGTTTAAAACTTGCAGCTTCTTGCTTGAATCGGGCAACTTCGGCTTCTAATTGGCTTCCCATTACTTTGGATTTGTCTTTGTATTTTGCCTCGATGTCTTTGGCTTCTGTAGATTCTTCCATTAATTTTGAAGTATCGATATAAGCTGTTTTAAATTCTTTTGTTTCTGAAGTTTTGTTGCATGAAATAATTGAAATTGCCAATGCAAGAAGGATAACTGTTTTTCTCATTATGATTGAATAAAATTAATTTTAAGTTTCAAAAGTATAAAAATAAAGAGAATATTCTATTGTTGATTTAAAGTAGTTTTTAATCAAGTTTTAAGTCATAATAATTAACTATGCTTTTTAATAAAACGATAAGTAATTGTTATAAGTTTTGACTTAAAATAAAGCGTTTTAAGAAACTATTTTTATTTGAAGCTAGCAAAAGTATTTTGGCTGAAAAAGCAATAGATAATCGCCTAAATTGATTTTTAATGGTTTTTTATAATATAAATGTGTGAAGAATACTCTTTTGTTTTATTCCCACTAAGATTTGATTTTAAACCAACAAAAAATGCTTTTATAAAATTCATTTTGCTGGTTTTGTATTTTTCAGAAAGTAAGCTAACATAAAAACTATCAAACTTCATGGGAAGCACTTCAACCAACTTCATTTTCTTTTCGGAAAATAATTTATCAATTGCTGTTTTCGAGAAGTGCCAAATGTGTCTTGGCACATCGTATGCTGCCCAAAATTTTCCGTAATACTCAGCGTCAAAAGATTTAAAATTGGGTACTGCAATTATTATTGTTCCCGAAGGTTTTAGTAGTCTTTTCAGTTCGATAATGTATTCCTCAAGATTTGGAACGTGTTCCAAAACATGCCACATGGTTATTACATCGAATGAATTATTTTCTAATGAGGATAAACTTTCTGCAAATTTTACTCCTTTAGTTATGGCGATTCCTTTTGCTTTTTCACTTGGTTCAGTTCCTATTGTTTGCCAACCATCATTATTTGCTACCACTAAAAAATCTCCAGTTCCAGCCCCAATGTCTAAAAGTTTTCCTTTTTGAGATTTTGTATTGATTAATTTGAGTTTGTTTTTAAGTGCTATGTTTTTTATTAAATGGTACATTCTTTCAAATAAAGTACGCTTCCCATCGGTATGTGAAATATAATCTTCGCTTTCGTAATAGCTCGGTAATTTTTCTATACTCGGTTTAGGAAACGTAATTAACAAATCATACTCTGGATTGTGATGCAATTCGAAAATTTCTTTTGAAACGGAATAATCTCTCACTTTTTGAAAAAAAATATTGTTTTGAAAACTCATATAACTCTTTATTTGTAGTGCTTGGCAAGTTTAGTTTCACGTGGAACATTTTAATCTATCGTCCCATATATATAAGTAAAACCGAAATGTCACTTGGCGTAACTCCGCTAATTCTTGATGCTTGTGAAATAGTAACAGGACGAATTTTACTTAGTTTTTGTTTTGCTTCAATCGACATGGATTTAATTTTATGATAATCAAAATTTTCTGGAATTGTAATGTCTTCTAGTCGAATAAGCTTTTCAGCATTGTTTCTTTCTTTTTCGATATAACCTGAATATTTAACTTGTATTTCGGCTTGTTCTATGATTTCTTTGTCCAAATCGTTTTCTTGAATATAGTGTTGCACTTTTTCAAATTTCAATATATCATCTAATTCCATTTGTGGGCGAGAGAAAACTTTAAACATTTTATCCGATTGAACCATTGGTGCACTTTCCTTTTCAACCAATATTGGATTGGCTTCTTCCTGAGTAACGCTAGTTTCTTTGAAAAAATTGACCATTTTTTCACTTTCATTAAGTTTGTGTTGCATCCTTCGCAATCTCTTTTCTGAAGCCAAACCTATTTCATACGACTTTGGTGTTAATCTAAAATCGGCATTATCTTGACGCAATAACGTTCTGTATTCGGCTCGAGAAGTAAACATACGATACGGTTCCTCTGTTCCTTTTGTGATCAAATCATCAATCAAAACACCAATATAAGCTTCGTCGCGACGCAAAATCATTGGCGCTTGCTCTTTTACTTTTAAAGCGGCATTTATTCCCGCCATCATTCCTTGAGAAGCTGCCTCTTCATAACCAGTTGTTCCGTTAATTTGACCAGCAAAGTATAATCCTTCAACCAACTTGGTTTCCAAAGTGTGTTTTAACTGAGTTGGAGGAAAATAATCATACTCGATGGCATAACCTGGACGGAAAAATTTAACTTTTTCAAACCCTTCCACCGAGCGCAACGCTTTGAACTGAATATCTTCTGGCAATGAAGTAGAAAATCCGTTTACATAAACTTCTACAGTATTCCAACCTTCTGGCTCTACGAAGAGTTGGTGTCTTTCCTTGTCAGCAAAACGGTTTATTTTATCCTCTATTGAAGGACAATATCGTGGACCAATACTTTTTATTCTTCCGTTAAACATCGGAGAACGATCAAAACCTTCACGCAAAATATCGTGAACTTCGTTTGAAGTATAAGTCATATGACACAATTTTTGATGTGTCAATGGTTTAGTTTCATCAGAATATGAAAATTTATCAGGAATTAAATCACCTGGTTCTTCTCTCATTTTAGAATAATCTAAAGAACGTCCATCAACTCTGGGTGGTGTTCCTGTTTTCATTCTGCCTGCTTCAAAGCCGGCTTTGACTAAATCATCTGTAATTCCATAGGCAGCACTTTCTCCTGCTCTTCCTCCGCCAAACTGTTTATCACCAATATGAATTAATCCGTTAAGAAAAGTGCCGTTTGTCAACACCACTGTTTTCGCTTTAATTTCTATTCCAAGTGATGTTGTAATTCCTTCAATTTTATTGTTCTTAATCAAAAGACCTTTTGCCATTTCTTGGTAAAAATCTAAATCAGGTGTTCTTTCTAACATTAATCGCCATTCTTCAGAAAAACGCATTCGGTCGCTTTGAACTCTTGGCGACCACATGGCTGGTCCTTTTGATTTATTTAGCATTTTAAACTGAACCGCTGTTTTATCTGAAATAATCCCTGAATAACCACCAAGTGCATCAATTTCTCGGACAATTTGCCCTTTTGCAATTCCACCCATAGCAGGATTGCAGGACATTTGAGCAATGTTTTGCAAACTCATAGTTACCAACAAAGTTGAGCAACCCAAATTTGCCGATGCTGCCGCCGCCTCACAACCTGCGTGACCTGCGCCAACCACAATAACATCATACTTTTCTAAAAACATATTAATTGTGTTTCACGTGGAACATTGCCATCTTTTCTTCCTCTTTTTGACGCATAATAAATTCGTCTTTTTCATTCTTGTCTTTGTAGCCACAATAGTGTAATATACCGTGAGCCATAACTCGTTTCAACTCTTCTAGAAAAGAAACATTAAATTCATCGGCGTTTTCCCGAACTCTTTCTAAAGAGATAAAAACATCTCCGTGTAATTCGTTTCCTATAGAATAATCAAAGCTAATAATGTCTGTAAGCGTGTCATGGCGAAGGTATTCTTGGTTTAATTCCAATAAATAATCGTCATCACAAAAAATAAAATTAATTTCTCCTTCGTTCTTGCTTTCAGAAATGATTACTTTTGAAATCCAACTTGAATATTCGCTTTCATTCTCTAAATTAAAATCTATCTCGTAATTAAAACTAATCATTGGTTTTGAAATATTCTTGAACCTTTTGGTTAAAATTGGAGCGCAAAGGTAAGCTTTGTCTGTTTAAAATTTCAATACTGTTTAAATATTCTTGAAGCTTAGTTGGTAATGTATTGGCTTGATTGTTAAATTCTTTCTTGTTGGTTTCTGATTGACGCTTTTTATCTTCGCCTTGTTGCTGAATTGCTTTTTCTAATTTTAATAACTCGTATTTTATATTCAACGCTTTTTGAAGGGTTTCATTATTAAAACCTTTATTCAACAATTGTTTCTCGATTTGTTTCATTTGATCTAGAGCATTTTGACCATTGCCGCCAATGCCCTGTTTTTTTAATTCGTTTTCTAAAGCTTCTCTTAATTGTTGTTGCTCTTTATAAATTTCCATGATGGCTTTGGCATCACCTTCTCCATCTTCTCCGTTTTCCCCATCCTTATTGCCTTGAGAACTTCCGTTTCCGCTACCTTGTCCATTTTTGCCGTTCTTGCCGTTTTTACCACTTCCTTCTTTACCGTCATTACCTTCTTTTTTTCCTTCGGTTCCGCCTTCAGATTCTCCGTCTTTACCCTCTTTACCATCTCCTGGTTTGTCACCTTTCTTCATCCCCTTCTTCATTTTTTCACCCAAACCTTCTTGTTTTTTTATGATATCTGGAAGTTGCATTCCTGCGCCTTCTCCTTTTCCTGGTTTTGGCTTTCCTTGTCCGGTACCAGACATTTGCATTTGCATTGCATTTAAAATATCACTCAACATATCTGCCAGTTTGTTGGATGAGGACACTGCATATTGTTGGTATGAATTTCCTTTGGGAATGTTAGCTTCGGCCAAATTCTCAATAGCTTTATCCACATTATATTGAACACTTCCGATTTCTTTGGTAATGTCTTCGGCTATTTTAGGGTTGCGTAATGACAACGCAAATAAACTGTCGTCAACATGTTTAAATTGTTGTTTTAAATCCTGTTGTATCTTTAAGTTCTTATTGAATGATGGGGCGCCACGATTTAAATTTTTAAACTGTTTCATCACATCTTCTTGTGAAAAAGAATACGCCAAAAGGTTGTCTAAAATTTGTCGAAGCATGGCAACATCTTCGTCCATTTGTTCCATTTCAGCAGACTCCATTTGCTCCTGCATTTGCTGACTCATTTGCTTCATTTTCTTAGAAGCACTTTTTTGCTTTGGCTTTGCTTTATCTTTTTGCTTTTTTTGCAATTGGTCTTTTGCATTATTTAAATCTTCGTCAATGCTTTTTTCTTTTTCATCAGTATTGGGTAAATCTATTGGCGATTTTAATTCCTTATTGTCTTTGTCTAACTCATTTAATTCTTCTTGAAGTTTATCAAATTCCTTATTTATTTCTTCTTGCTTTTCGGCGTTGTTGTCTTCATTCTTATCAGCTAACTTGTCTTGTTTTTCTGAAAGTTTATCTAATTTTTCGGCGATTTGTTCTGCTTTTTTCTCAACGTAATACTTTTTAGTTAACTCCACAAGTTGTTCTAAGCTCTTGGTTTGATTTTTACTGTTTTGCTTGAACTTTTCCATCTTTTCAAAAAATTCTTCTTTGCTGATTTTATCATTCAACTTTTTTAATTCGTCCAAAAGTTTTTGATTTTTTTCTAACTCTTTTTGTGTTTTCTCTAACCGTTCTTGAAGCAATTCTTTTTTCTCATCTTTTTTCTCTGTTTTAAACTGTTCCAAGTTGTCTTTCATCTTCTCTGAAAACTCTTTCATCAATTCGTCTTGTTGCTTTTGTCGTTCTAAGAAATTATCAATCTTTTGCTGCTCTTTGTATTCCAAATTATCTTTTTCTTTGCCCATTTTTTGCAATTTATCCATTTCAGATAGTTGCTTGTCTTGGGCTTTCAAGGATTTTGCCAATGAATTAATATTGTCGTTTTGTTGCTGCAATATTTGATCTTCTTTTTCAACTTCTGTAGCAATTCTGTTACTGAAAACCGAAGATTTACTGCTTTTGAAATTATGAAGTGCATCGTTGTCGAAAATTTCAAAATAATACTCATAGGAAACACCTTCTTCTACAGGAAGATTGCTTGGAAACGAAAACACAAACTGGTCGTATATATCTTTTTTTACGTTAATCAAAGCTCGTTTTGCGGTATTTGGCTTATCTTTTGGATAATAGATTATTTGCAGTTTTGATAGGCCATAATCGTCGGAAACTTGTCCGAGAACATAGTTTTTATTTACTTTCAAACTATCAGGCGCATTGTTAACTGTAATGGTTGGAAACTGATCTTTAATTACCGATATCTGATAATTTAACTTTTCGTAATGCTGAACTTTCGCATTTGATGTTAATATTTGATAATCAATATTTTGTAGGATACTTTTAGAGAGTAAAAATAAATTGTCTTGTTTTGCAAAAGCAAATCGATTATTCTGGTTCACCCATTCTACTTTTTGAGTTGCTAAGGTATTCATGCGCCAAGTTACTCTTGTCCCTTCGGGAATAATCGCATTTCCCGTTCCTTTGATTAGTTCCGGTTTTTTATTCAAATAACTAGGAAAGTTCAGGAGCATTTCAAAATTGGCAATTGAAGGAACAACAACAACTTTCAACTCATAATCACGAGAAGTAACATCATTGCTTTCGATATGAAATTCTAGGTCTTCAGAAGGTTTTGGAATGACAAACTCAAATTCACCATTTTTACTACTTTCCATAAAATAGCTTTCTTCGCCAATGAAAATCATTGCATTTTCGGGAACTACATTGCCTATCGTTTTTACCTTTAGTAAAAAATCTTTGTTTTGTTCGGTTTGTAAATTGTCATTAACAACCACAAATTCAAATGGTGCTGGAGGTATAAATTGTTGCTTGAAATGCACCACACGATTTAAACTTTGCGATAATATGTCGCCTTTGCCAGAAATCAAGAAAAACAAAAAGAACAAAATAGGAATAACGGCAAGCGGTAAATATTTCTTGTTCTTCCCTAAATTGATTGCCTTTCCAAAAGGAATGGGTTGCAAGGTGTTTGCCTTTTGATCAATTGAAGCTACTAATAATTCAGACTTGTTTTGGTCTTGTGATAATTGCAGAAAATTAGTAAGCTTATCGCCTACTTCATTAAAATGATTTCCTATAATATTTGACGCTTCATTATAATCTATGCCTTTTTGAATTTTAAACAATTTAAAAATGGGAAACAAAATAAAACGCAGTAGTAAAAATAATTCTACAACGATAAACACAACAAATAATACAGTTCTTGAAAAAGGTTTTAACCAAAGAAAGTACTCCACAAAGAGCGTGAAAATAAAATATAGTAAACCTATGCCAACAAAAAAAATGGTACCACGCAGCAATTCGTTGGTATAATACTTTTTTATAAATGCTTCTAACTTTTGATAAATAATAGTTGAATTTGCCAATTTTTTACTTCTTTTTTATAACCGATAAATGTACAATTTTAATTAAATAAGAAAGCGTTAAAAAAAAGTCAAAGAAAAAAACTTGCGAATTATTAAATTCTTGACTATTTTTAAAGTCAAATAAAACTAAAGATGAAATATTTATTGTCATATATCATTCCTATTGTCGGCGTTTTAGGTATTTATTATGGCGGAATTTTGTCCTATACTGCTTTGCTTTTTGCCTTTGTTTTATTTCCTATTTTAGAATTGCTTTTACCAATAGATAAGGAAAATTATACAGAACCAGAGGTTAAAAATAGACTTAAAAACAAATTATTTGATGTTTTATTGTATTTAAACGTTCCTATTGTTTATGGTTCATTAGTTTTCACATTGTATAAAATATCTCATATAAATTTAACGTTGTTTGAAATCATTGGAATGACAATTAGTTTGGGAATTATTCTTGGTTCAAACGGAATTAATGTAGCGCATGAACTAGGTCACAGAGAAAAACTATTCGAGAGAATTCTTGGGAAAATCCTTTTAATTCCATCTCATTATACCCATTTTTTTATAGAACACAATCACGGGCATCATTTAGATGTTTCCACTCCTAAAGATCCATCGACTGCAAAATACAATCAGAATTTATATGCATTTTGGTTTCAAACCGTATTTGGTACTTATATCAAAGCGTGGCAAATTCAAAAGAAACTGAATCAATCAGAAAATCGATCTTTCTTTTCTTTAAAAAACGACATGTTTTGGTTTACACTTATTCAAATAAGCTATCTTATTATACTATTTTATTTCTTCGGAAGCGTTGGTTTAATTGTTGCTTTATTGGCTGGCATTGTTGGTTTTTTGTTGTTGGAAAGCATCAATTACATAGAACATTATGGTTTGAAAAGAAAACTTTTGCCTTCTGGTAGATATGAGCGCGTTTCCGAAAAACATTCTTGGAATTCCAATCATGTTTTAGGAAGAATAATTTTGTATGAATTAACGCGACACAGCGATCATCATTTCAAATCACAAAAGAAATATCAAATATTGGAATACCACGATGTTTCTCCTCAAATGCCATTTGGATATCCAACTTCAATAGTTTTAGCTTTTTTCCCTCCGCTATGGTTTGCTATAATGAATAAAAGAATTCCTTTGGAAATGAAAAGCTAAAATCTTCCGACTTCCAGCTTCTAGCTTCCAACTTCTGTTTATCTTTGCGCAAAATTTTACAATAATGTCTAAACAAGTTCGTGTGCGTTTTGCACCAAGTCCGACTGGGCCATTACATATTGGCGGTGTACGTACTGCCTTATTCAATTATTTATTTGCTAAAAAACATAAGGGCGTTTTCTATCTTAGGATTGAAGATACCGACCAAAATCGTTTTGTTCCTGGAGCTGAAGAATACATTTTTGAAGCTTTAGAATGGCTAGGAATTGCGCCAAGCGAAACTGTTGGGAAAAATGAAAAGTTTGGTCCTTATCGTCAATCCGAAAGAAAACATTTATACAAACAATATGCTGAGCATCTGATAAATTCAGGTTGGGCGTATTACGCTTTTGATACGGCTGAAGCATTGGATTTCCATAGAAAACAACACGAAGAGCAAGGAAAAACATTTATTTACAACTGGCACAATCGTGAAAAGTTGGATACTTCTCTGGTGATTTCGGCAGCAGAAACAGAGAAAAGAATTGCAGCTGGGGATGCTTATGTCATCCGATTTAAAACTCCGGTTAATGAGACTTTGCATTTGCAGGACATCATTCGTGGTGAGATACATTTTGAAACTAATCTTTTAGATGATAAAGTGTTGTTTAAAAGTGATGGGATGCCTACCTATCATTTGGCCAATATTGTGGATGACCATTTAATGGAAACTACGCATGTAATTCGAGGTGAAGAATGGTTGCCATCGATGCCGTTGCATAGTTTATTATACAAAGCTTTTGGTTGGGAAGCGCCAGAATTTGCGCATTTACCCTTGATTTTAAAACCTGTTGGTAACGGAAAACTATCCAAACGTGATGGAGACAAATTAGGGTTTCCTGTGTTTCCTTTGGAATGGACAGATGCTTCCAGCATGACAAAATCGATGGGTTACAGAGAAAACGGCTTTTTCCCCGAAGCAGTTATTAACTTCTTGGCTTTATTGGGCTGGAATGACGGTACAGATCAAGAGATTTTTTCATTAGATGAACTTTGTGAAAAATTTGATTTGAATAGAGTTCATAAATCGGGGGCAAAATTTGATCCTGAAAAAAACAAATGGTTCAATCATCAGTATTTGCAAAAGCAAAGTGATGAAAGTTTGGCGGAAATATTTGAAAAGGATGTTATCCAAAAATT
>NZ_JBKCVI010000206.1:0-36020 GCF_046317795.1 Flavobacterium sp.
GATATAATGATACTTGGAATATAAAAGGTTTAGGTGGACAACCAAACGCCAAGATTTACATCTTTGACCGTCATGGAAAACTAATCAAACAACTCAGTTCCAAAGGACAAGGATGGGATGGGACGTACAACGGACAACAATTACCATCAGATGATTATTGGTTTACTGTAGATTATCTCGAACAAAATGTATCCAAACAATTTAAAGCCCATTTTGCAATGAAGAGATAAATTTGTTGAGTATATGGATAATTTAAAACAAAAATTTATATATTTGGACGCTAGGGTAATGATATATAAAAAAATTAGTATGATAAAAAATATATAAGACTAATAAATTTAATAATAATCTTACAATTTTAAATCAATAATTTTGATTATGTTTAACAAAACTTAGCTATGTAATATAACCCCCCATTTCTCATTAAAAAAATAGTTAATATGAATTTTAGAAAAATTTATTTATTAGGTTTGCTTTTGGTAGCACAACTTTCAAATTCTCAAGAAGCATTACCTGTTTATTCAGATTATTTATCTGATAATTATTACCTACTACATCCTTCAATGGCAGGTGCTGCAAATTGTGCGAAATTAAGAATCACGGGTAGGCAGCAATGGTTTGGACAAACTGATGCACCGGCATTGCAAACAATAAGCTTCAATGGAGCATTGGGTGAAAGATCTGGTGGTGGAGTCATTGTTTTTAATGATAAAAATGGATATCATTCGCAAACAGGAATGAAGTTTACTTATGCGCACCATTTAATGTTTTCGCGAGATAGAGTTGATTTGAATCAACTTTCATTTGGTATGAGTGCTGGTTTTATCCAGAGTAATTTGGATGAAACAAGCTTTTATAATAACAATCCTCAATTTGATCCGATAATTTATGGAATTGTACAGAGTGCTACCTATTTTAATATGGATATTGGTGCCTCTTATAATTTTTTAGATTTTTATGTTCACGCAACTGTTAAAAACGCATTAGCAAGTGACAGAAATTTATATACCGAAGATAGAGAACCGGTTAATTTGCGAAGATTTATTTTGAATACAGGTTATACTTTTGGTGATTCTGAAAGAATTTTATGGGAACCTTCATTTATGTTTCAATTAGTTAGTCAAACACAAGAGACATTTGTTGATTTGAATATCAAAGCATATAAAAATTTAGATTTTGGAATGTTATGGGGTGGGTTATCTTATAGACGGAGTCTTGATGGGGCACAATACCTTGACGGGACGGCTATTGCCACCCAAAAGCTACAATATATAACTCCAATAGTAGGTGTTAATTTTAAAAATTTTATGTTATCTTACACTTACTCTCAATTGTTAGGTAATGTAAATTTTGACACTGGTGGATTTCATCAATTGACACTAGGAATTAATTTATTTTGTAAGCCAGATAAATACGAATGTAATTGTCCTGCTATTAATTAATTTAACTATATGTCCCGATTATTCGGGACAATTTTTTTATGGTAATAAAATCAGTAAACGGTAAGAATCCACAAATACCACTAGATTGTTTTGTAGCAGAAAATGCAACAATTGTTGGGGATGTTGTGTTAGGAAAATTTTGTAGTGTATGGTTTAATGCCGTTATTCGTGGTGATGTTCATTATATTAAAATAGGGGATAAAGTCAATATTCAAGACGGTGCTATCATACATTGTACCTATCAAAAGCATCCAACAGAAATAGGCAACAATGTTTCTATTGGACATAATGCAATAGTTCATGGCTGTATAGTTCATGATAATGTATTAATAGGTATGGGAGCTATTGTAATGGATAATTGCATTATTGAAAGCAATTCAATTATTGCTGCTGGAGCTGTTGTTACTCAAAACACAGTTGTTGAATCGGGGACAATTTATGCTGGAATCCCTGCTAAAAAAATTAAAAACATCAATGAGTCTGATTTTGCAGGAGAAATTGAGCGAATATCCAATAACTATGTAATTTATTCTAGCTGGTTTAAAGAAGAATAATTTAGAAATCTTTAAAAATAACAGGGTATTTATTTTTTAATATACTATTCAAGACTTGTGGATTTGAATTAGTATAAAACACTTGGGTGCTTTTTTCAAGCTGATTATGAAAACCTATTCTTTCCTCTAATATATTTTTTGTTTGTCTTGCCACAGCTTCTCCTGAATCTATAATTTTAATACTTTCTGGAAGTATCTTTTTTATTTGTGGTATCAAATAAGGATAGTGACTGCAACCCAAAACTAGATAATCGATATTGGCTTTAATCATTGGCTGCAAGTAGGAGTTGAGTAGTTTTGCCATTTCAGTTGAATTGATTCCTCCATTTTCGATTAATTGAACTAATCCGTGGCCTATTTGTTCTATAATTTTTGTATTTTGAAAACGTTCTGCTGTTTGATGAAAAAGTTCGCTATTTAGGGTTCCTTTTGTGGCAAGGATGCCAATGGTTTGTGTTTTTGAAAGAGTAGCTGCAGGTTTTATAGCAGGTTCAATTCCAATAAAAGGAACAGAATATTTTGCTCTTAATTCTTTTATTGCATTTGTTGTAGCGGTATTGCATGCCACAACAATTATTTTGCAATTTTGCTCCAAAAGAAATTCGGTATTTTTCATACTCAATCCAACAATTTCTTCTTTGGATCTTTGACCATAAGGTGCATTTTTACTATCTGCCAAATAAATGGTATTTTCATCAGGCAGTAATTCGTGAATCTCTCTCCAAATAGAAGTACCTCCAATACCTGAGTCGAAAAGTCCTATAGGATTGTCATTATTCATAAAAACAAAAGTAAAAAAAAACTGCTCAAGTAATAGAGCAGTTTTTAAAGTATATTTTAATTGATTTTAGAAACCTAAATCTTTTTTAACATCAGCTGTTAAATCTGGACCATCTGCTAATAGTAAATCGGCAACGGTTAAAACGTATTGAAATCCGTTTGCTTTTCCAACTTTCGTAATAGACGCTTTAACTTTGTCCATTAATGGTTTTACCAAGTCAGCTTCTTTCTTTTGCAACTCTTTTTGTGCATTATCTCTATAATCAGTAATACGTTTTACTAGGTCTTGAACTTCTGTTTGACGTGTTTGATTTACAGCATCACCTACTGTTGATGCTTCTTGGTCGTATTTTTTTATTTTATTTTGATATTCTTCTGCCATTGTTTTGTATTCTGCATCATAAGTAGCACTCAATTTTTCTAATTGTTTTTGAGCATCCAACATCGCTGGCATTTTAGAAATTAGTTCATTTACATCTACGTGTGCAGTTTTAGCTTGAGCATTGATTGTGTGAATTGTTCCTAAAAACAATACAGTAGCTATTAGTAATGATTTCAATCTTTTCATTTTTAAAAGTATTAATTAATTATTTATTTATTTTATTCTGATTTTGGTTCTTTTGCTTTATCTTCTTTTGCTTTTTTTGCGGCTTCTCTATCTTCTAGTATTTTTTTTCTTTTGTCTTCTATAGCTTTTTTTCTATCTTCAAGAATTTTTGCTCTAGCGGCTGCTTTTTCATCTCTAGTTTTTTGTGCGTCGCTTACTTCTGATGTCTTGGCTTCACTACCTGGTTCTTTAGGAGGAGAAGCAGTTTCTTCATTAGATTTATCATCATCTTTAGAAGGAGTTTTATCGTTCTCTGGTTTATTGTTAACAGGAATCGTGCCAGTTTTTTTTGCCTCTCGGGCTTCAGCTGCTGCTTTTCTTTTATCGTCTTGCTCTTTTTTCTTAGCTTCCATTGCCAGTTTTCTGTCTTCTATCATTTTGTCTCTGGCTGCTTTTTTCTCTTCTAGTGCTTTTTTTCTAGCAGCAAGCGCTGGATTTTCATCTTCAACGTCTTCTAGATATTCTTTCTTTTCTTGCTCTTTAAGTTCTTTTTTAGATTTTTGTTCTCTTTTTTCAGCCCTTGTAATTATTCTTACAACTTGATCGCTTATATCATATCTTTTAGCAGCAAATAACATAGTCAAATCAGAAGATTTATCGAAAATAAAGTCATATTTTTTAGCTTCTGCTATATCTTGAGCTGCAGTAAATACTTGATCTTGTATTGGTTTTACTAGAACGGCTTTCTGTGTCATTAAATCACCATTTGGGCCAAATCTTTTTTGTTGGAAATCTAAAAGTTCAGTTTCTTGAAACTTAATTTCTTCTTCACGTTCCTCTATCAATTCTCTTGTCAGTAGGGCTTTTTCAGTTTTTAACTCATCTTTCAGTTTTGCAATTTCCACTTTTTTGGCTTCAATATCTTGTTTCCATTTTTGTGCTTTTTGTTCCAATTGATTTTTTGCTTCAGTATAATCGGGTACATTTTCTAAAATATAATCCATGTCAATGTAGCCAATCTTAACTCCTCTAGCCGTTTGAGCACTTAAATTAACGATGAAGGATAAAAATAATATCGATATTGCAAAATATTTTTTCATACTCTAATGTTTTTGAAAAATTTATCAAATATAATTAAAATTGTTGACCAATTATAAAATGTGTTTCCCATCCGTTTGGTTGACTAAATCCTGGAATAGGATCAAAACCATTTGCAAAATCAATTCCCAATAAACCAAAGGCAGGCATAAATATTCTAATACCAAATCCGGCGGAGCGTTGTAAAACAAAAGGATTATAACTATCAAAACTTTTATAAGAGGCACCTGCTTCTATAAAAGTTAAGGCATAAATCGAGGCAGCGGCTTTCAGTGTTATAGGATATCGTAATTCTAAAGAGAATTTATTATAAATTGGATCACCATCTGTTGATGACAATGATTGATTGGGATACCCTCTCAATTGTATCACTTCTCGACCGTCTAATGCAAAATTGGCTAATCCATCACCACCAAGGAAAAACCGTTCAAATGGAACAACGCCTCTATCAGGATTGGAAAGACTTGTTCCTCTTGATGGATTATAAGCACCTAAATAACCAAATTCACCTAATACTCTTAATACAAGCGGTTTTGTTTGTGGCCCTATTAAACGGGTGTACCAATCTGCTTTAAACTTTATTTTGTAATATTCAAGCCATTTAAATTTTTCTTGATCAACTTTAGATCTATCGGTATCAGCATCTTGATAATCGTCAACTCTTACTAAACCTGTAACTCCATTTTCAGTTGTTGTTTTAATAAAATCACCTTGGTTAATATATACACCATCAACTCCAAAGTTATCATCGGTGTCTTGTGGAGTAGTATCAACATATCTCTGTTTGTATGCTTCTTGATTTATAAGATCCCCATAATTAATTCCATTAAACAAAGAATAAGGTAATGTAAATTTAGCTGACACGCTAAACTCGGAACCCGATGTTGGGAAGATAGGATTTACACCTTTATTATTCCTGCTCAATCCTACTGTAAATGCTAAATTTCTAGAAGAACCATCACCAAAGGTAAATAATCCTGTATTGTAATTATTTAAATTATAATATTGAAAACTAATTGAATTTGAAAATACAAAGAAGTCATCGGGAACTGTTAATCTTTTTGCATAACCTACTGATAAAGCTGTAATGTCAAAACTCTTATTTTTATCTACACCGCCAGTATTTCCGGCAAATAAAAACTGTTTGCTGTATGATAACGAGGTTGAAAATTGAATGGGTTTTTTACCGCCAAACCATGGTTCTGAGAACGATAAACTATAGGTTCTAAAGAATTGACTAGCTTGTAAGCGCAAGGAAACTTTTTGCCCATCGCCCATTGGTAAAGGTTTATAAGCTTCTTTATTAAACAAATTCCTTGCAGAAAAATTATTGAAAGACAAACCTAAGGTGCCAATAAATCCACCACCTCCATAACCTCCTTGAAGTTCAATTTGACTTGATCCTCTTTCTACTAGGTTGTATTCAATGTCAACTGTACCGGCGGCAGGATCAACATTCTTGAATTTTGGATCAATCGCTTCGGGGTCAAAAAATCCTAATTGCCCAATTTCTCTGATGGTTCTAACTAAATCTTCTTTACTATATTTTTGTCCAGGTTTTGTTCTTAGCTCTCGATAAATTACTCTGTCATTTGTTTTGTCATTACCAACGACGGTGATGTTATTAAAGTATGCAATGGGACCTTCTGTAATCCTAATTTCAAAATCAATGGTGTCATTAGCAGTTTTTACTTCTACGGCATTAATATTGGAGAACAAATAACCTGTATTTTGATATAAATTGGTAATATCCTCTCCATCCGGTTTTGATTTATCGGCAATTCTTTTTTCAAGTAAAACACCGTTGTAAGTATCCCCTTTTTTGATACCAATAATTCTGCTTAACAACTGATCAGAGTAGACAGAATTTCCTAGAAATTTAATATTTCCAAAACGATATTTGCTTCCTTCTTCAATTTTAATGTTAATGGCTAATTTCGAATTTTTATCCATTAAATAAACTGAATCGGAAACTATTCGAGCGTCTCTAAAACCTTTTTCCTTGTATTTTTCTATAATTGAGTTTAAGTCTTCTTTGTATTTGTCTTTGATAAATTTAGACGCCTTCAAAACCCGAATCGGGTTTATTTGTTTGGTATTTTTCATGGCGCTTCTCAGATTTTTATCTGTGAATTTATCATTACCCTCAAACGTAATTTTTTTTATTTTAAGCTTATTTCCTTTGTCTATATTGACAAGCATTTTTACTTGATTTCCATCTGTGGTATCAGGAGTATTGGTGATAAAAACTTTGGTGTTATAGTAACCGTCTTTTTTATACTTGTTTTCTATATAATTTTTGGTTGTTGTAATTAAATTTTCATTTACTATTTTTCCTTTTGTTAAAGCATTGTCTTTAATAAGACCTTCAACTTTAGATTTTTTAACGCCATTAAACTTAACTTCTTTTAGTTTTGGGAGTTCAACAATATCTAGGTCAAGCCAGATGCTATCTCCTTCAACTTTATTCACATAAAAGTCAATATCACTAAATAGCCCAAGTTTTCCAAGTTTTTTTATTGCATTGCTTATTTGTTCTCCGGGCACAGTTAGTTCTTGTCCTTTTTCTAAACTAGAAAAAGTAACTACAGTTTGTTGGTTATAACTGATTTTTCCATTTACTTTTACATCAGCTAAAATATATTTTTTAGCTTGATCAAAAGGGAGTCTATTTTGGGCTTGTAATTGAAAAAAAGTACCTAATAATAGCAAACAAAGAAATATTTTTAACTCTTTTATTGGCACTGAAAATTTATTTAATTTGTTCACTTGTTTTTCCAAATCTTCGTTCTCTTTTTTGATAGCTGATAATAGCTTCATATAAATCATCTTCTTTAAAATCGGGCCACAAAACGTCGGTAAAATATAATTCCGCATAGGCGATTTGCCACAACAAAAAATTACTTATTCGGCGTTCGCCGCTCGTTCTTATGACTAAATCTACATCGGGTAAATCGTGCGTGTAAAGATGCTGATTTATTATTGATTCATCAATAGTGTCTATAGAAATTATATTATTTTTAACTTTATCACTAATAATTTTAAAGGCATTTATCAATTCCTCTCTTGAACCATAGCTCAAGGCCAAGGTTAATGTCATTCTATTGTTGTTCTTGGTGCTGTCAATAACACTTAGTAGTTCGTTTTTTGCTTTTTTTGGTAATAATTCAATATTCCCAATACAATTTAAACGAATGTTGTTTTTTTGTAAAGTGTCGAATTCTTTTTTTAGCGAGGATATTAAAAGATTCATCAAAGTATCTACTTCCAATTTTGGTCTGTTCCAATTTTCAGTAGAAAAGGCATAAAGTGTTAAATTTTCTATGCCAAGTTTTGCACAAGTTTCAACAGTAATCCTAACCGATTTAGTTCCTTTTTCATGGCCAAACGCTCTCAAAAGGCCTTTTTGTTTTGCCCAACGACCATTGCCATCCATTATTATAGCTAGGTGTTTGGGTAAATTGTCTTTCTGTATTGTGTCTGTTAAACTCATTTTTAATCTGCGCAATAGCATGGTTTTTCAGTAAAGGTATACGTTAAAGTAAATCCTGTAAAAACATACCAATCATTGCTGTTTATATTGCCAAATTTTAATGGCTCTAAATTTTCATTTTTAGGATTACTTCCATCCAAGTTATCAGTGAAAGTATATCTTGCTCCAACCTCAATTCCTAGAACAAAATTTTTTAATATATTACTTTTAACTCCTACAATCATCGGAATGGCAAATGTACTGGATGTAAAATCTTTTTTTGTTTCTCCGTTAACTACAAATAATTCGTCATACACAAAATAAGACAGACCTGAATAAACGTAAGGTGATATTTTCATTATTAATGACTCATGTAAATTAAAATCGAAAAAATTAAATTCCAATCCTGCCGAAAATTCTTTTATATTATTTTTAAATTTAATTCCTCTTTGCTGTCTTCCGGGAATTTCTGAATCTAAATCATTTCCAGTTATGTTGGACTGCATATAGGAAAACCTGTAAGCATGTCTTGGACTTTTATTCCATTTGTATAAAATTCCAATAGCTGGTTCATTTGGCGAAATGTAATTGGTTTTACCTACATCCCCAATAAAGTTACTCCCTCCTATGAATACACCTAACTCATTGATTTGTGCATTCATTATATTCTGGAAAATAAAAAAAATAAATAATACTAAAATCTTTTTCATTAAATTGAAAATAGCGTGCAAATATAATAATTATCAGTACTTATAAAGCATGAAATTGGGATTTCTGTTAAATAAAATATAGTGCTGACAATTTTGTCTTTGTAATAGTTTGTATTCTAAAAACGGATTTTTTAGAATTGTAGTATATTAGGAAGTAATTTTTTTCTAATTTCTCTTGTCTTCTCCCCATAGGAGTTTGTTACGAAGCGTTTTCAGAAAAGTTTCGTCAGGGATTTCGACCATATTAATTTGAAATGGTGTTTTTTTAATTTTCAATTCAGAATTATTGTTTACCAAAGTAATTCTAGAGTCCAACGAAACCAAATATTGTTCTTCTCTTCCAGAAATTTTCAATTTTATTTCTAAATCGTCCGGAATAACAAGTGGTCTTGCATTTAGATTATGCGGAGCAATAGGTGTGATAACTAATCCTTTTACTTGGGGGGTTAATATGGGTCCGCCACAACTTAATGAATATCCAGTTGAACCTGTTGGTGTAGATATAATTAAACCGTCAGCCCAATAGGAATTTAAATATTCATCATTCAAATAGGTTTCAATTGTTATCATCGATGTGGTATCTTTCCTACTCACGGAGATTTCATTCATTGCAAAATTAATTTCTATGTCGGACTCGTTTGGATAACAATCTATTGTCAAAAGTGTTCTTTCAGAAATTGTATATTTTTTTTCTAAAACGATTTGAAGAAATAATGCTATATTTTCTTTTTGAACTTTGGCCAAAAAACCAAGTCTTCCAGCATTCACTCCCAAAATAGGAATTCCGGAGTCTCTTACAAAAGTTGCCGCTCTCAAAATGGTGCCATCGCCACCAATACTTATCAGAATATCAAAACTATTATCTAAATCTTTATGGGAAGTGAAAGTATTGTACTGTTTTTCAACAATTTTTTCTTCGTATAATATCTTCAAGAACTTTTCCTCAATAACCAATTCCACGTGATTTCTGTTGAAAAAAACAAAAATATCCTTAATGATTGGTCGAGTGTCGTTTTGATAATATTGTCCGAATATGGCAACTTTCATAAATTAAATATTTAAGTATTTATCCAAATATTCTGAACGCTCTTTCAAGTTATTCAAATAATCGTCTTCATGATGTTCAGAAACGATGTCATAGTTATACCTACGAAAGGAATGTATAATTTCGTTCATAGCACCAAGTGTCATTTTTATAGTTACTTGCACTTTATCATTTGTAGCTTCAGAAACAAAAACACCAAGTAATTTTCCATTATTGCTTTCTACAATTTGTGTTATTTGGCTCATGGAATAATCTATAATAGGTTTTTCAACAACTATAATTCCTCCAGTTTCTTTCAAAAAAGGTGTTTCATTTAAAAATTTGATGACATCAGTTATTTCATAATATCCAATATAATTGTTCCTTTCATCAAGAATAGGAACCACATTGGCATTGTTGCGAGCAAAAACCTCTAAAACATCTAACCAAATCATTGATTCTCTTACAAAAAAACCTTCTAAGGCATAGCGGTAATCGGCTAATTTTTTTTGAATTTCAAAAGTTTCTGCATCAACAGAAGAGATACAACCCATATAAATTCCATCATTTAAAACTGAAAAATGGGAGAAATTACAATCGGCAAAAAAATCTTGAATTTCTGCCACTGTTTCATTACTCGAAAATGGTTTAAAATCATTATTGATATATTCTGAAAGTTGTCTCATATATGCTGAATCTTTTAACGACTGCAAAATAATCAAATTTTGGGACATGATGGCTTAGTTTAACTTTGTATTTTTGTTGGGATATATTAATAGCCACAGATTCACTGATTTTTTTATAATTAACAGTAAAAGATAATCTGTAAACTGTGGCTAAAATTAAAATGATGACAAAACTTAGTGTAAACATCAATAAAATAGCTACTTTACGGAACGCTCGAGGTGGAAATGCACCTGATTTGTTGCAAGTGGCCATACATATTCAAAAATTTGGTGCTCAAGGCATTACAATTCATCCAAGACCAGATGAAAGGCACATTCGGTATCAGGATGCACGAGATTTGAAACCTATCGTGTATACTGAATTCAATATCGAAGGCAATCCACAACACAATTTTATGGATTTGGTTTTAGAATGCAAACCTGATCAAGTAACACTTGTTCCTGATGCGATTGGTGCCATAACTTCTTCTGCGGGTTGGGATACCATAAAAAATCGAGATTATTTAACAGATGTAATTGCTGAATTCAAAAGAAGCGGAATAAGAACTTCCATCTTTGTTGACCCTAAATTAGAAATGATTGAAGCTGCAAAAAAAACAGGAACGGATAGAATCGAATTATATACAGAAGAATTCGCTCATCAATTTAGTTTAGGAAATAAAACAGGAATTGAACCTTATGTAAAAGCGGCTGTTTTTGCAAATGAATTAGAATTAGGAATAAATGCTGGACACGATTTGAGTTTGGATAACATAAAGTTTTTCAAAGACAATATTCCTAATTTATTGGAAGTTTCTATTGGCCATGCTTTGATTTGTGAAGCTTTGTATCTTGGTTTAGACAATGTAGTGAATATGTATTTAAATAAATTAAAATAAATCTCAGAGAATCTCTGTGAAACTATAAAAAATGCTCAACTCAAGAATTGAAGGCGAAGGCCATCCACTAATCATCATTCACGGTTTCCTCGGAATGAGTGATAACTGGAAATCATTGGCATCTTTATATGCATCAACAGGTTATCAGGTGCACATGATAGATTTGCGCAATCATGGAAGAAGTTTTCATTCTGATGATTTCAGCTATGAAATAATGTCGAAAGATGTGTTAGCATATTGTCAACAGTATAATCTAAAAGATATTTCCATTATTGGTCATTCTATGGGTGGAAAAGTAGCGATGCTTTTTGCTACAACTTACCCTGAAATGGTTGAAAAATTAGTTGTTGCCGATATTGGACCTAAATATTACGCGCCACACCATCAAAATATTTTGGCTGGGTTGAATGCCGTAGATTTTTCTAAAAAACCCGATAGAGCAGCAGTTGAAGAAACTTTATATCCTTTTATTCCCGATTTTGGTACAAGACAATTTTTAATGAAAAATCTCTACTGGGTTGTGACAGGACAATTAGCATTCCGATTTAATTTATCAGTTTTTAATGAAAAAATTGAAACTATTGGCGAAGCTTTGCCTGAAGGGAATCATTATGACAAACCAACACTTTTCATCCGAGGCGGCAATTCCAGTCATATTTTAGATACAGATTTACCCGAAATCAAAAAGCAATTTCCAAACTTTAAATTAGCAACAATTCCAAATGTTGGACATTGGTTGCATGCCGAAAATCCAAAGTTGTTTTTTCATGAAACTATTACTTTTTTAAAATAAAAAATCCCTTTTCAATTTAAAAAGGGATTTTAGGTTTAACTAATTTAGTTTAATTAGTTTTTGATGAATTTTTTAACAGCTCTTCCTGAGTCAGTATCAATATTCATGAAATAAACACCAGAGGTTAATTCTGAAATATTCATTTCTACTTCAGAAATATTACTAACTTCTATTGTTTTAACAGTTCTTCCATTAACATCAGTAATGCTTACTTTGTTTAAAAGTATGCTGTCGTTATTAGAAATACTGATTACATTATTTGCTGGATTTGGATAAGTGCTAAATTTTCTAGCAAATGCTTCATTAACTCCTAATCCAGTTGTAGTTACCTTGAAATCATCAAGCATAAATCCAAACATATCAGGAGATGTACAACGAACCGCAATATAAACCGGTTGACTATTAAATGTATTTAACTCATAAGTATACTCTACATAAGGACCAAATACTGTAGTTTCTGGCGCTCCTATTGGAGAAAAACTAGCAACAGCAGTATTTGTTGTAGAAACATACACTTGAAAAACTTCGTCTGGATAAGTTGAGTCACAAGATTTTGCCCAAAAAGACAATACATTACCAGATGAACCTAATGTAATTTGAGGAGAAATTAACCAATCGTCATTTTCAGTTATAGTTGCGTTTGGAACGGCTGCAATACAAGCCATAGCTTTTTGACCAGAACGAGCTGCCCAATTGCTAGTAGCACTAGGAGTCAAAGCTGGAGTTACAGCTGTTGAATTAAAAACAATGTATGCCATAGCAGTACCTGTATTTAAAAAAGTTGTTCCACCTCCAAAACCATATGTAGGTCTTCCATCTACATCAGTCAATGTCCATGATCCAACATTTGCTTTTGCAAAGTTAGTGTAAGAGTCAAAGTTGTCTTCAAAAATTGTTGTTTGAGCGTTTATACTTAAAGCGCCAACCAATAAGAAAGAAAGTAATAATTTTTTCATAATTAAAATTTTATAAATGTTAGTAAGTAGCAAATATAAAAATATTTTAATATCTTAGCAAGAAATTATAAATTTTATAATCCAAGACATGAAATTACTTTTTAGAATAGTACTAACAGCACTTTTAGTAATGGCAATTGCCTATATTATGAACGGCGTAGTTGTTGACGAATTCACCACAGCATTAACCGTAGCAATTGTTTTGGGATTGTTGAACTTTTTTGTTAAACCTGTAATAGTATTGCTAACAATTCCGGTAACTATTTTTACATTAGGTTTGTTTTTATTGGTCATCAATGCCATAATGATATTGCTTTGTGATCATTTCGTGGATGGATTTAGTGTTCATTCCTTTTGGACAGCAATGCTATTTAGTATTATCTTATCACTCTCACAATCATTGGTTTATCAAATCACTGGCGACACAAAATAAACCACTTAAAATCAACAAAATAAAAACTTGGTTGGGTTGCAGAAATGTTATAATTTTGCAACCCAATTTTAGTAGGTAAAAAACACAAAAAAATGAACATCACAAAAAATAACATTGATGCATTAAATGCTATAGTTACTGTAGAAATATCAAAATCAGATTACACAACAAAAGTTGAAAAGAAATTAGCAGATTATAAAAAAAACGCCACTATTCCTGGCTTTAGAAAAGGTGCTGTGCCAATGAGTTTAATCAATAAACAATATGGAAAAGCAATTCTTTTAGATGAAGTAAATAAATTGTTGCAAGACAATTTGAATAAATACTTAGCACAAGAAAAATTAGATATCCTTGGTAATCCATTACCAAAAGTAACCGAAGATTTCAATTGGGATGTAGAAGATTATAAATTCGAGTTTGAATTAGGGTTAGCTCCAGAATTCAGTATTGATTTATCAGCAAAAAATGATTTGGTTCTATACAAAATTGTAGCTAACGATAAAATGTTAAACGACCAAGTAGCGCGTATTCAAAAGCAATACGGAAAATTGATTGCTAAAGACACCGTTGAGGAAGGAAATGATGTTTCAGGGATTTTTGCTAACGAAGAAAAAGCAATCAATAACAGAACGACACTTTCTTTAGATGTTTTTGCAGATAAGAAAACCGCTAACAATTTTATTGGTAAAAAAGTAGGTGATGTGGTAACATTACAAACAAAAGGTTTATTTGACGACGATCACAAACTAATGGATTTCTTGGGTGTTGGTCACGACGATGTTCACGGATTGGATATTGAAGTAACTTTTACCATAGACGAAGTTACCACTCACGAACCAGCTGTTTTAGACCAAGAATTATTCGATAAATTATTCGGGCCAAAAGCAGTTACGTCGGTGGACGAGTTGAAGGCTAAAATCAAAGAAGACGCCGAAAAACAATTTGAACAACAATCTGACCAAAAATTCTTAAACGATGTGACTGAGTTTTTAATTGCAAACACCAAATTTGGTTTACCTTCTGAATTCCTAAAAAAATGGATACAAACTGCAGGTGAAAATCCTCTTTCAGCTGACGAAGCAGAGGCAGAATACATAAAATCAGAAAATGGATTGCGCTACCAATTAATAGAAGGAAAAATTATAGCCGAAAATAATTTACAAATCACTTTTGAAGACTTAAAAACATTCACTTCAGATGTTATTAAGAAACAAATGGCTCAATTCGGACAAATGAATCCAACTGATGAAGATGTTCAAGGAATTGTGGCTCGTGTGATGTCAAATCAGGATGAAGTAAAACGTTTGTCAGAACAAGTAATGAGCCAAAAAATGCTGAATTTGTTTAAAGAAAAAGTAAAAGCCAAATCAAAAGAAGTTTCCTATGATGATTTTATCAAAGCAATGTACGGTGAGATTTAATTAGAAAATTCATTATATTTGAGCGTCAAAATCAATTTGATTTTGACGCTTTTTTATTTGTTGTCATAATGTCATATACAATTTTTAGGCACGACCTTTGACTTACATCAACTAGAAAATTAGTAAGTTTACGGCAACCACTTTAAACTTTTAAACACATAAACTTTTAAACATAAATTTAAATGGACTACGGAAAAGACCCAAGAGCTTCACTAGAACTGGCGAAGGAATTTAAAAAATTTGCAACCAAAAAGCATGGCGTAAACAGTTTGTATTACGATAAAATCGTTGGCAGCATGACACCATATATTATAGAAGAACGTCAAATGAATGTATCTCAATTAGACGTTTTCTCCCGTTTGATGATGGATAGAATCATCTTCATGGGAACTGGAGTAGACGATTATATGGCCAACATTATTCAAGCACAATTACTTTTTTTGGAAAGTGCCGATGCTTCAAAAGATATTCAAATCTATATCAATTCTCCAGGTGGAAGTGTTTATGCAGGATTAGGAATTTATGATACCATGCAGTATATCAAACCAGATGTAGCAACCATTTGTACAGGAATGGCAGCATCCATGGGTGCTGTATTATTGTGTGCGGGTGCACCAGGAAAACGTTCAGCATTGCCACATTCAAGAGTAATGATACATCAACCTTCTGGTGGAGCATCAGGAGTTGCAACCGATATGGAAATCAACCTGAAAGAGATGTTGAAGCTAAAAGATGAATTATACCAAATCATTTCCCATCACTCAGGGCAAACTTTTGATAAAGTACACAAAGATTCGGAACGCGATTATTGGATGATTGCCGATGAAGCTAAAGAATATGGAATGATTGATGAAGTATTAAGAAGATTATAAGAAGTTTGTGGTTTTTTGTTTGTGGTTTATAGTTAACCATAAACTAAAAACCATAAACCATAAACCATAGAAATGGCAAAACAAGTATTAGAATGTTCCTTTTGTGGGAGAAAAAAATCCGAAACCAATTTATTGATTGCTGGCATGAATGCGCATGTTTGTGATAGATGTATTGAACAAGCGCACGGCATCGTGTTAGAAGAATTAAAAAGCACTTCGGGTTTAAAAAAACAATCGAAAGATTTAGTTTTAATAAAACCAAAAGAAATCAGAGCTTTTCTTGATCAATATGTTATTGGGCAAGAACAAACCAAAAAAGTCATGTCGGTTGCGGTATACAATCACTACAAAAGATTGATGCAATTGCAACACGATGGAGATGTTGAAATTGAAAAAAGCAACATCATTATGGTAGGGCAAACAGGAACAGGAAAAACATTGGTTGCCAAAACTATTGCCCGAATGCTTGATGTTCCATTGGCAATTGTTGATGCAACAGTTTTAACCGAAGCAGGATATGTAGGTGAAGATGTAGAAAGTATATTGACACGATTACTACAAGCTGCAGATTATGAAGTGGAAAAGGCAGAAAGAGGTATTGTTTTTATAGACGAAATTGACAAAATTGCACGTAAGAGCGACAATCCATCCATAACTCGAGATGTTTCTGGAGAAGGTGTGCAACAAGCGTTATTGAAATTATTAGAAGGGACGGTGGTGAATGTGCCACCAAAAGGAGGAAGAAAACATCCTGATCAAAAATTCATTGAAGTAAATACTCAAAATATATTGTTTATAGCGGGTGGCGCATTTGATGGAATTGAAAGAATAATATCAAAACGTTTGAACCGTCAAGCTATAGGGTATTCGACTTCTCAAAATGCAGAAGGAATTGATAAAAACAATTTACTTCAATATGTAATTCCAAAAGACATTAAAGATTTTGGGTTGATTCCGGAAATTATTGGTCGACTTCCTGTTTTGACCCACATGGATCCTTTAGATAAAGAAACACTTCGTGCCATTTTGACTGAACCTAAAAATGCGTTAATCAAACAATATGAAAAACTGTTCGGAATGGATGATGTGAAATTCACCATAGATGACAACGCCTTAGATTATATTGTGGATAAAGCGTTGGAATACAAACTGGGAGCAAGAGGTTTGCGTTCCCTTTGTGAAGCCATTCTAACCGATGCTATGTATGAATTGCCAAGTTCGGATGAAAAAATATTGCACATTGATGTTGATTATACTCATGATGCTTTAACTAAAAATTTATTAAAGCGATTGGAAATAGCTTCGTAAAAAAATCCCTCACATTAGACTGCCCCCAAAAAGTTAGACGCTATTTGGGGGTATTTTTATGCGTTCATTTGTTTTGGTAGTTTTTCTTCAAAAACAGAATTCTTATCTTCAACACTGCATCTTCCAGGACCACATCTCATTCTATGCGGACCACAAGAGGAAAGGAAACCTAATAGTATCATCAGAAAAAATATTTTTTTCATATGTAGATAAAATTTGTTTTTTTATGGTCTCCCGATAGCTATCGGGAGTAATCGCTCAATCTTCATTGGTGTTTGCTTACGCAAACTTCTTGTTAATGGCGATTTCATAGTATTATTTTTTAACTTCAACTTGCATATTCTTCAACTGTTCCAAGTAATCTCTTTGGTTGGAAAGCCGTGGGATTTTATGTTGTCCACCTAGTTTGTTGTTTGCCGCCAACCAATCATAAAATAAATTTGGTCTTGCAACGTTTATTTTTAATTGATTTAATGTCATGTTATTATAACGTTTGGCTTCATAATCAGAATTTAAAGATTGCAAAGTCTCGTCTAATATTTTTGTAAATGCCTCAATATCTTCTGGTTGTTTTTTAAATTCAATCATCCATTCATGAGCGCCTTTTTCTTTTACTTTCATAAAAATAGGAGCAACTGTGTAGTCAATAACTTCTGATTTTGTGATTTGACATGTTTTGGCAATAGCTCTATCAGTATTTTCAACCATCAATTCTTCGCCAAAAACATTTATATGATGTTTGGTTCTTCCTGAAACTCTAATTCTATAAGGTTCTAAAGAGGTAAACCGAATAGTGTCTCCAATCATGTAACGCCAAAGGCCAGAATTGGTTGTTATAACTAAAGCATAGTTTTTAAACAATTCCACATCGGCCAATCGTATTATTTTTTGATTTGGAGTCCCAAAAGTATCCATTGGAATAAATTCGTAGAAAATGCCATAATCCAGCATCAACAATAAATCATTCGAATAATTCAAATCCTGAATGGCAAAAAATCCTTCGCTGGCATTGTATATTTCGTAATACTTGAAGTTATTTTGAGGTAAAATCTTTTGATATTGTTCTCTATAAGGTTCGAAATTTACACCACCATGAAAATAGACTTCCAGATTTGGCCACAAATCAAAAAGATTTTCTTTTCCCGTTTCGGTCAAAATTCTGTTGAGTAAAACCAACATCCACGATGGAACACCAGCAAAACTAGTTACATTTTCGGCTTTGGTTTCGTTAATGATAGCCGTGAGTTTGGTTTCCCATTCGCTCATTAAAGATATTTTATTACTTGGCGTGCTACTAAATTCTGCCCAAATAGGCATATTTTCAATCAATATGGCAGATAAATCACCAAAATAGGTATTGTTGTTTTCATAAATTTTAGAACTTCCGCCAAGACGCAAACTTTTGCCCAAAAACATATCGGAGTTTTCATTATTGTTCAAATACATACACAACAAATCCTTACTTCCTTTATAGTGACAATCTTCTAATGCTTCGTTGCTCACAGGAATAAATTTACTTTTGGCATTGGTAGTACCACTCGATTTGGCAAACCATTTTATTGGTGTATTCCAAAAAACATTTTGCGCCCCTTTTCGAGTAAGCTCTATCATCGGTTCCAAATCTTCATAAGTAGAAACTGGAATTCTTTCCGAGAAAGTTTTATAGGATTTGATACTTTCAAAATCATATTTCTGTCCAATAACGGTCTCTTCCGTAGAACGAATTAGATTCATCATCAATTCTTCCTGAACTTCATGAGGATATTTTAAAAACAACTCAATTTGATGAATGCGTTGTTTCAAAACCCAAGAAGCAATTGAATTTATTATTGGAAATGGCATTTTGATTTAGGAATTTCGATTTACGATTTAGGATTTGTAACTTTACGCTAAAATAGGAAAAAAATCCTAAATCCTTATTCCTAAATCCAAAATAAAAGATGACTTACGAAGGCGTTCTCACCAAAATGCAAACCGAATTCTCCAATCCCATTCAGTATTTTTTGGTTTTTGAGAATAGTTTTTTGAGTTTAAATCAGTTGTTAGACAAATCGTTGGAAATTACTTTTCAAGGATATCAATGCTTGAATTGTGGCAAAAAGAAAAAGATTTTCCGTCAAGGATTTTGTTATGATTGTTTTATGAGTTCGGCAGCTGCAGGCGATTGGATTATGAAACCTGAGTTGAGTACCGCACATTTGGACATTGAAGATCGCGATTTGGACTATGAAAAAAGAGTGCAATTGCAACCCCATATTGTATATTTAGCTTTGTCAAGCGAAGTAAAAGTGGGCGTTACTAGAAAAACCCAAGTGCCAACACGATGGATTGACCAAGGCGCAGTGCAAGCTATTCCAATTGTAGAAGTTCCCAATCGTTACTTGGCCGGAATTACCGAAGTGGCGCTAAAAAATCAGTATGCTGATAAAACCAATTGGCAAAAAATGCTAAAAATGAATCCCGAAACCTCGGGACCATTTATTGATTTAATAAAAGAAAAAGCAAGTTTAAAATACCTTATTCCAAAAGAAGCGCAAGAATATTATGATTTGAATTCCAACAATTTATATGAATTGCATTTCCCAGTTTTGGAATATCCAACAAAAGTATCGAGTTTAAATCTTGATAAATCGCCTAATTTTTCAGGAAAACTTACTGGAATTAAAGGGCAATATTTACTGTTTGAAGACGGAACCGTTTTTAATGTTCGTACTTTTGAAGGTTATGTGGTGAAGATTTCGCTATGATTTTAGAGGGATGATTGCGGATTTTTGATTGCTGAAGTTTTAAAATATCCCCAAAAATTGTCATTCCGAGGAACGAGGAATCGCATCAAACTGTCTATAATATATGAGATTCCTCCATCGTCGGAATGACAAATAAATAAAAAACTACTCCGTTTTCTTGGGCTCTTCTTTTTTCTTCTTTTTGTTATTAAACAATCCGTTTAGTAAATCGTTTGCCTTTGTTTTTATATCTGTCTTTACATCAGTTTTGGTGGTGTCACTTTTGGGTTTTGTGGCATTTGAAATGATAGAATTCAAAGAATTTGTTCCTTGATTAATCAACTTTTCTTTTTGCTGTTTGACCAAATTGTTGACTAAAGCTGTCGTGGCTTGTTTAACATCAGTCGTGACTTTTGGGTTTTGAAAATTCCCAGTAAGCATTGCATTTATTGGAATAGTTTCAAATTTTTTAGCATCGGATGGCGATAATTTTGCAAGTAAATTATTGATTTCTGTTCCTAAATATTTGGCTGGAACATCCAGTTTTACATTATAATTCATCACTTGGTCAAAACCATGAGTTCCTCCAATAGTTGCTTTAATATCTTGGTACTTGATATCAAACGGTTTCACGTTCACTTTTCCATCTTTGAAAGTTAATGATGCTTTTAAATCATTAAGGTTTAATTTTTTCAAATCCACAAATCCCAATTTGTCATCCAGAGCGGTGAGCATTGCTGAATTACTTGAATTTACTGTGGTAGAAAGTAATTGACCAGTCAAATCTCCAGTTAAAGTATTCAAATCAGGTGTCATTTCCTTTTCGTTTAAATTTCCTGAAACATTGATTTTAGAATTTAATTTTCCATTGATAACACCAGCAATAGGTGCTATTTTTTTCATCATGTCCAATTGGGTAAATGTCTGCATGATATCAACATTATTCATGCCTAAATCCATATTGAATATTGGTGTTTTTTCTTTAGTGGAAACAGCACCATTAAAGCCGATTGAACCACCAAAAATATTGGTTTTGCCATTTTCTAAAGTTGCTTTTTGGTCTTTGATAATTAGTTTCCCCGAAACATCTTTCAGGATTAAATTATCATATAAAACCGTGTTAGCTTTTGCTGTCAAAGTACAATTTAAGAAAGCTGGAATTTTCATAGCATCAGGTTGCTTTTTCTCGGTTTTTGATGCATCATTGGTTGTCATAAAATCTGCTACAGCCAATTGATTGGCATTTAAATTAAAATTTCCTTTCAACTCTTGATTTTTAAATACAAAACCATAAAAGTTATCTAAAACACCCGTTACAGCCAAATCACTTTTGCCGGTTGTAGCATTGAATTGTTTCAAATTTACTCTGCTTGGATTGAATTCCATTAATGCTCTACTAATTTTCATTGTTTTGCTATTTTCATCAGTATAGTTGAATCCAGTTAAATCAATAGTTCCCGCATTTTTAATATTGGCATAATCACTTTTTTCTACAGCTTGCATATCGAATGCTGAGGTTACATCGGCTTTTAAAATTCCTGTCAAAGGTTTGTCTAATTTAATGGGATACGCTTTCGTTACATTACTTAGATTGATAGTTCCTTGCAACGCCGCATTGACTATAGCATTTTCGGAAATATTTTTGATTGTAGCTTTTGCATTAAAAACATCTTGGTCTATTTGGAATGACAATTTAGCCAAATTCACATAAGTATCTTTCATTACGCCAGTTTCATTGATGATTTTAGTATCAATAATGATGTTGCGAACCGATTTAGGTAAATTTGGATATTGAAACGAAGCATTGTTAGAAGCAATTTCGATATTGAATTTTGGAACCGAAGTTTCGGAATACAACCCTTTGGCAAAACCAATAACGGTGAAATCTCCACTGGTTTTCACTTCTTTTAAATTTCTTGAATATTTTGCTGGTACTAATCCTAAAAAGTTTTTAAAGGAGGAAGTAGGTGTTTTAAATTTTAAATCATAGTCTTGTCCGGCATCAACCAATTGTATAAATCCATCAAATTCTAAAGGCAATTCATTGATTTTTGCTTTGTTTTCTTTGAAAGAATATTTGCTTTGGTTTAAATCAATTCCGAGAATGGCATCCAATGAAATGGCAACATTTTTCATATAATTTACCTTGTCCATGTCGAGAGAAACTTTGGTTGTAGTTGTGGTTACTAAATCCAATTTTGAAGCAGTAAAATCCCCTTTTCCTTTATGATTAATACTGTCAAGAACCATTTTGACTTTAGATTTTTCATCATAATATTTAAACTTGAAATTTTCAACGGAGTATTCTTTTATTTTTAGCGAAAGCGGTTTGCTTTTTCCCTGTTCTTTGTCTTTGTTTTTCAAGGCAATGTCATAATTACCAATTCCATCTTTGTTGAAAATAATATTGATGAAACCGTTTTTTGATGAAATTCCGTCAATTTTCATCGGTTCATTATCCCCTTTAAATAATTCTTTGATAGACATTTTTAAATTTAATTCTTCAAAAGCTGCCAAAGTATCTCCTTCAAATGGCGCTTTATTGATTATAGAAAGTTTCTCAATGGTAACATTTGCATTAGGAAAGTTTTTAAATAAACTCAAATCAGCATCGGCGAAAGCTACTTTTGCATCCACTTTTTCATTGATAACTGTTTGGATTTTAGCTTTGATTTGGTCTTTAAAGAAATACGGAATGGCAAACGCCGAGATTAGTAATATCAAAACAAGTATTCCAATGATTTTTAAAATTTTCTTTACCATAACAAATGAATTTTTAGTGCTGCTAACAGTAACAAAAGTAATGCCTTTCAATTGTAACACTGTTACATTTTAAAAAAGATTTATGATTATTGAGAAACATATTTTTGAGAAATTGTTAGTAATCACTTCATTGTATTTAACGATATTCTGAAATAGTTTTAGTTAATTTGTGCTTCTATGAATATGCAACATCAAGTCATTTTATCGTTGGGCACAAATCAAGGCAATCGCCTCGAAAACATTGTGTCTTGCATTGATGGTTTACATAATGAAATTGGCACTATAATTAGGGTTTCAAAGCTTTATGAGTCACCTTCCTGGGGTTTTGAAAGCGACAATTTTTACAATTGTGCTGTAGTCATGCATACTCATAAAACAGCTCATCAAATTTTGGAAGAATGTTTGTTGCTTGAAGAATCTTTGGGAAGAATTCGTCAAGATGCACAAGTTTACCAAGCTAGAATTATAGATATTGATGTCATTGCTTTTGATGAAGAAATTATTGCTTCCGAAAAACTGACAGTGCCACATCCCGAAATGCAAAACCGATTGTTTGTGTTATTGCCCATGAAGGATTTGAATTTGGATTGGCGTCATCCTATTTTGCAGAAATACCTTCATGAATTATTGGTGGTTTCAGAAGACAAAAGTAATTGTAAACTGGTTCAAAAACTGGAGATTCCTATTGAAAAAATAAAACTCAACCATTTCAATTATATTGCTATAGAAGGAAACATTGGAGCTGGAAAAACAACATTGACCAATAAACTTGCCGAGGATTTCAATGCCAAAACTGTGTTAGAGCGTTTTGCGGATAATCCGTTTTTACCAAAATTCTATGAAGACCAAAATCGCTATGCTTTCCCGTTGGAAATGTCTTTTTTGGCAGACCGATACCAGCAAATTTCGGATGATTTAGCCCAATTTGACTTATTCAAAGACTTTATTGTAGCCGATTATCATATTTTTAAATCATTGATTTTTGCTAAAGTTACTTTAGCCGAAGATGAGTTTCGTTTATATAAAACCATGTTTGATATTATTTATAAAGAAATGCCCAAACCTGATTTGTATATTTATTTATACCAAAGTACAGAAAGATTGCTAGTTAACATTAAAGAAAGAGGGCGTCCCTATGAACAAGAAATTCCAGCGGAATATTTGGAAAAAATTAATATCGGATACCTTGATTATATTAAATCACAACAGAATTTGAACGTTTTAATTATAGATATAACCGATAGAGATTTTCATAACAATCAGGAAGATTATATTTTTATTCTAAATGAAATTCAAAATAAAATCTCGAATTAATAATTGTTGCGCCTTTTCGCCTTTCAAGTTCGATCCATCTTTTGAAATAAATCCCAAATTACAATTCCAGCACTTACCGAAATGTTTAAGGAATGTTTTGTGCCCAATTGTGGTATTTCAATAGAACCATCACATAGTTCAATCGCTTTTTGAGAAACGCCATACACTTCATTGCCAAAAACTAGTGCGTATTTTTTGTTTTTCTCCACTTGAAAATTTTGAAGGAAAATCGCATTTTCAACTTGTTCTACAGCGAAAACAGGGACGTTTTCGCTTTTCAATTTATTAATTACATTTAGAATATCTTTTTGATATTCCCAAGCAACGGTTTCAGTAGCACCAAGCGCTGTTTTGTGAATTTCTTTATTGGGCGGAATGGCTGTAATGCCGCAGAGATAAATTTTTTCAATTAAAAAAGCATCGGCAGTTCTAAAAACTGATCCTATATTATGAAGACTTCTTATGTCATCAAGAATAATAATTAAGGGTGTTTTAGTAGCTTCTTTAAAAGCTGTAACCGATTTTCTTTCTAATTCTTTGTTTTCTAGCTTACGCATCTTTTTTATTTCAAATAATTTGACGTATTTGTCAAGAGTGGCAAAGATATTCAAAAAAAAACTCGTCTCATTTTTAAAACGAGACGAGTTTTTCTTGAATTATAATTAACTAAAATTAGCTTTTAACTGGAGTAGCACTTTCTGTAGCTGGAGCTGGTAAAACGGTTCCTTTGATAGTAAGAACTTTGGTTTCTTGTCCAATTGCATTAGATTTTACTGTAACTGTTTTAGTAAAAGCACCAGGCCTTGCTGTATCATATTTTACACCAATAGTTCCTTTAGCACCAGGAGCAATTGCACCTTCCGGCTTTGATGGAACAGTACATCCACATGAACCTTGAGTGCTTTCAATGGTTAATGGTTTTGTGCCGTTGTTAACAAATACAAATTCTCTACTTCCTTCAGCATTGTGAGGAATTGTTCCATAATCGATGGTTTCATTTTCAAAAACCATTCCAGCACCATCTACTTTTGGAGTTTCTACTTTAGTGGCAGTAGTTTCTTTTTTTACAACTTTTTTTGCTGTTTGGGCACTTGTTGTCGCAACACCGAAAACAGTAATTGCAGCGAATAGTATTAATTTTTTCATTTTTATAAGTTTTTATGTTTCTGATACAAATCTATCTAAAAAAGAAAGTGGTGTCATTTTTTTTATCTTAATATTAAATTAATTTTTTTTAAGATGTCTATTCATTCTAAAATATTTAAATTCGCTTTCACTAAAATATAATTCAAATCCATTGTCAGCCAAAGAAACTCCAATAAAGGAAACGCCATTAATGAAGCAATACAACGAGATAAAAAGAAAATATCCCGATGCATGTTTATTATTTAGAGTGGGCGATTTTTATGAAACTTTTGGTGAAGATGCCATTAGAGCTTCAAAGATACTCGGAATTGTTTTGACTAAACGGGGAGCTGGTAGTGAAACCGAAACAGCACTGGCTGGTTTCCCGCATCATTCCTTAAATACCTATTTGCCAAAATTAGTTAAAGCCGGACTTCGAGTAGCCATTTGTGACCAATTGGAAGACCCAAAAATGACGAAGACTATTGTAAAACGAGGTGTAACCGAATTGATTACACCAGGAGTTGCAATGAACGATGAGGTTTTGCAATCAAAATCAAATAATTTTTTGGCTTCCATTTATTTTGGTAAAAAACAATTGGGAGTAGCTTTTTTGGATGTTTCTACAGGAGAATTTTTAACAGCACAAGGCAATGAAGAGTATATTGATAAGTTGTTGCAAAATTTTAGTCCGAGTGAAATTTTAATTCAAAAGAATAATAAATTACATTTCAAAGAAGTTTTTGGAGATAAATTTAATGTCTTTTATCTCGAGGATTGGGTATATAAAGAGGATTATGCGCTTGAAACTTTGACCAATCATTTTCAAACTAATTCTTTAAAAGGTTTTGGAATTGAAGAATTGCTAGATGGAATTATAGCTTCGGGTGCCGTTTTATTTTATTTATCCGAAACACAACATAATAAAGTGCAGCATATTAGCAGTATTCAGCGTATTGCTGAAGATGCTTACATTTGGATGGACCGATTTACCATTCGAAACTTAGAATTATACCACAGTCATTCTCAAAATGCAGTAACACTTTTGGATGTAATCGATAGAACGCTTTCGCCAATGGGTTCTCGACTTTTGAAACGCTGGTTGGCTTTGCCTTTAAAAGACATTCATAAAATTAGAAATCGTCATGAAGTGGTTTCTTATCTGACAGAAAATAAAGAAATTCTTCAAAAAATTCAATCCCAAATCAAGCAAATTTCCGATTTGGAACGTTTGATTTCCAAAGTAGCTACTGGAAAAATATCACCTCGGGAAGTGATTTATCTCAAAGAATCTTTAGATGCCATAATTCCAATTAAAAATTTAGCATTGGAAAGTAAGCAAGAAGCTGTTCGTGTAATTGGGGACAGTTTGCATGGCTGTGATTTACTTAGAGAAAAAATTAAAACAACGCTCAATCAAGATGCTCCAGTTGCTATTGCCAAAGGAAATGCTATTGCTGTTGGGATTAATCCTGAGCTAGATGAACTAAGAAACATCTCATACTCAGGTAAAGAATATTTAGAAGGAATTGAACGAAGAGAATCTGAATTGACCGGAATATCGTCTTTAAAAATTTCCTTCAATAATGTTTTTGGGTATTATATTGAAGTTAGAAATACCCATAAGGAGAAAGTTCCTGCTGAATGGATAAGAAAACAGACTTTGGTTAATGCGGAAAGATACATAACAGAAGAATTAAAAGAATACGAAACCAAAATACTTGGTGCCGAAGAAAAAATTCATCAAATCGAAAGTCAATTATTTGAACAATTAGTAAGTTGGATTGCCACATACATCAAGCCAGTTCAACTCAATGCCAATTTGGTTGCGCAATTAGATTGCCTAACTTCTTTTGCACAATTGGCAATTGAGTGTAATTATGTTTGTCCAATTCTAGACGAATCCTTTGAATTGGAAATTACAAATGGTCGTCATCCGGTTATTGAAAAACAACTACCTGTTGGTGTTCCTTATGTCCCCAATGATGTTTTTCTGGATAGAGAAACACAACAAATCATTATGATTACTGGACCCAATATGTCTGGTAAATCCGCTATTTTAAGACAAACTGCTTTGATTGTTTTATTGGCACAAATGGGTAGTTTTGTTCCTGCCGAAAAAGTGAGAATGGGTATTGTGGATAAAATCTTCACACGTGTTGGTGCCAGCGATAATATCTCTATGGGCGAGTCTACTTTTATGGTAGAAATGAATGAAACCGCATCAATATTAAATAATATCTCCGAGAGGAGTTTAGTTCTGCTTGATGAAATAGGCCGCGGAACCAGTACTTATGACGGAATTTCAATTGCATGGGCAATAGCTGAATTTCTTCATGAAAATCCCGCCAGACCAAAAACATTATTTGCAACACACTATCATGAGTTGAATGAAATGAGTGAATTGTTGCCGAGAATACAGAATTATAATGTTTCGGTAAAAGAATTAAAAGAAACCGTACTTTTTATAAGAAAGTTAGTAAAAGGTGGAAGTGCCCATAGTTTTGGTATTCATGTAGCAAAAATGGCCGGAATGCCACAAACAGTTATTCAAAAGGCACAAAAGCTATTAAAGAAATTAGAAAAAAATCACTCCAGTGATGCACTTAATACAATTAAGTCTTCCAAAGAGGATATGCAACTCACTATTTTCAGTATGGATGATCCATTATTGGAAGAAATCAGGGAAGATATTTTGAGTTTAGACATAAATACTTTGACTCCAGTTGAAGCATTGATGAAGCTAAATGAGTTGAAAAAGATTTTGTTAAAAAAGTAAACTACTGCGGGAGTTTTTGCAAATCAACGGATTAGATTTTCTAGTTGTTTTTTCAAAAAAAGGTTTGCATAATTCAATTTTAGTATTACATTTGCATCCGCAATACACAATAAGTATTGCAGTTCTAACAAATATTGTGAATGCGAAAATAGCTCAGTTGGTAGAGCGCGACCTTGCCAAGGTCGAGGTCGCGGGTTCGAGCCCCGTTTTTCGCTCAAAATAACGTTATGATGGATTCGTTTTTAAAATGAAGTCTTCATAGAGTATAAAGCTCGGATGGGGAGTATATTTAATTAATTTTTTTTAAAAATTAAACCATCAAAAAATCATTCAGCTCGAGTGGTGAAATTGGTAGACACGCTGGACTTAAAATCCAGTGAACAGCAATGTTCGTGCGGGTTCAAGTCCCGCCTTGAGTACAGAACCTCTGACGAAAGTTAGGGGTTTTTTTGTGGCTTCTTTATAAAAAATAGTAACAATCCCATTGACATATTAAGGAATCTCTAAAAAAGGGAATCGAATCAATTACAGTTTTGAAAAACAAAAAGTGAGATTCCTACGGAATGATAAAACAGTGTAAGTTTATTGCAAAAAAAAAGCCATCACGCACAAGCGGATGGCTTTAAGTCTTTAAAAAAATTAGTTGGTGTACTAATTATTTTTTTACTTCTTCTTTAACAGCTTCTACAGCAGCTTCAACTTTTGCAGCAGCAGTGTCAACTTTTGCAGCAGCAGTGTCAACCATTGCAGCAGCAGTGTCAACAGCTTCAACAACAGCAGTGTCAACCGCTTCAGTAGCAGCAGCATCAGCTTGTTTACAAGATACTACAGTTAATGCAGCAACGATAGCTAAACTTAAAAATACTTTTTTCATCTTACTTAAAATAAAAGGTTAATTATTAATTCGAGGCAAAGATATAAATTTTTTAATAGGTTAAAATATTTTTTCAACTTTTTTTCAAAAACCTATGTTTGCTCTGCTTTTTTATTTAACAACAACCGTGCCAAAACCAAAATTATTCTTTTATTTTAATTTGGGATAATTTTCATCTCTTTAATTAGGTTTTCTGCGCCAGCAAACTTATCAATTATGAATAAAACATAGCGTATGTCAACCATTATGTTTCTACAAATTTCGGGAGAATAATATATATCACTCATCGTTCCTTCCCAAACTCTATCAAAATTCAAACCAATCAAGTTTCCTTTAGCATCTAGCGCTGGACTGCCTGAGTTTCCTCCTGTTGTGTGATTGGTTGCTATAAAATTAACAGGCATTTTTAGCTCCGCTCTGTCGAGTCCTTTCACTCCATAATTTCCATAATTTTTTGTATTATACAAATCAATTAGTTTTTGGGGAACATCAAACTCATAATCGCCTGGAACGTATTTTTCCATCACACCTTCCAGATAGGTGAACGGTTCATAGGTAATAGCATCATTGGGTTTATATCCTTTTACTTTTCCGTATGTTACACGAAGTGTGCTATTGGCATCAGGGAAAATGCGAGCTGATTTTGGACTTAATTCCAAAATGGCTTTCATGTATGTCCGCTGTGTTGCACTATTTTTTAAGTTCAGTTCATCATATTTTGGCATTACATTTTTAGTGTGAGCATCTGCCATTGCCTTTAAAATTTGATATCCTTTATCGGCATTAATTTTTTCGATGACAGTTTTAGAATCACCTTCTAGCAAACTTCTAAAATCTTCTAGATTTGTTAACTTACTGTTGTTGTAAACATCAGTAGTTAATTGCGAAGCATTAAGATTTTTCAATTCATTGGGTAAAAATTGAGAAGGCAATCTTTTGGCATAAATAGCAATTAATTGTTCAAACACATTTTTATCAACATTTACATTATAATCTTTATAAAAATCTACAATTCCATTGGATAAATTATTTTTTCTATCAGTGAAAGCTTGTTCTCCTTTTGTTTTTAATATTTGTTCTAATTGGTATAAACGATAGCCATTTTGAAGTATTTCTGTATTTCGTAATGCCACTTCTGTAAATAAATCTCTTGCCAAAGCATAGTCTTTTATTTCAGCGTAATTTTTTTCAAAATCGCGCAATAAATTACCGTATGCTGCTTCCTTTCCTGCTTTGATAACTTTTTGTTGAAAATCGGTTTCAAATTTTTGTTTAACTTCTACTGCATTGGATTTTTTGAGTCCTTTGCTTTCGCCAATCCATTTTTTCCAATAGTTAGCTACACTGGCGTATTTGGAAGCATATTGAATTTTGATGGCTTGATCTTTTCGCATAAAACCATCTTGTACTTTCAAGGCGGCATCACGCACTTCAATTTTTGCTGGATTTAAGGTATTTACTATTTGTTCAACAGCAACTGCCGGTAAATATTCTTGAGTTCTTCCTGGAAAACCCATCACCATGGTGAAGTCATTTTCTTTAATTCCTTTTATTGATAATGGGAAGAAGTGTTTTGGCTTATAAGGAACATTGTCTTTTGAATATTTAGCAGGTCGATTGTTTTTGTCAGCATATATTCTAAACAATGAAAAATCGCCTGTATGTCTGGGCCAAACCCAATTATCAGTATCAGAACCAAATTTTCCTATAGAACTTGGTGGCGCACCAACAAGTCGAACATCTTCATAATTTTCGATAACAAAAAGTAGGTATTGATTTCCGTCAAAAAATGGACGAATGCTGTTTTCTTGCCAAGTTTCTTTGGGTAATGTTTTATTTAATATACTTATGTTCTCTTGAATTTTTTTCTGTTTTTCAGCTTCAGAAGTCAAAGTAGTTGTTCCTTCTAACACTTTTGAAGTAACATCTTCAATTCGGATAATGAATGTAACATACAAGTCTTTGTTGGGCAATTCTTCCTCCATTTTGTATGCCCAAAAACCATTGGTTAAATAATCATGTTCGACAGTTGAATGGCTTTGTATGTTATCAAAACCACAGTGATGATTGGTTAAAATCAAACCTTTGTCCGAAATGACTTCTGCAGTACAACCACCATCAAATTGTGGTACGGCATCTTTCATACTAGAATGATTTATTGAATAAATGTCTTCGGCACTAATTTTCATGCCTAATTTTTTCATTTCGCTTTCGTTCATTCCATTCAATAAGGATGGAATCCACATACCGCCTTGTTGGGCATTGACTTGAACAAAAATGAAAAGCAGAAGTAATTTTAGAAATTTCATTGTTATAATATAATTGAATTAAGTGTTTGTATTTTATAAATTGTTACTAATATGTCTCAAAATAACTTCCGTTGCGCCAATATTCATTTGCACAAAAGTTTCACAAATATGCCCTTTTTCGTGACGAATATCTTCATTGGAAATCAAATTCTCAAAAGAATCATTTAATTGGTTTTGATTTGAAATAGAAATGCATCCTTCCAAATTTATCAATGCTGTTGCTTCGGCAAAATGCGAATAATATGGTCCAATTACTATTGGAATACCAAAAGTTGCCGGTTCCAAAATGTTATGTAAACCTTTATTAACAAAACCACCACCAACATAAGCAATATCAGCATAACTGTATATTTTCGTTAAAATTCCGATGGTGTCGATGATAAAAATATCATAGTCATTAAAGGGCAAATCACAATTTGTTCCAATATCAGAAAATAAAACTGTTTTTTTTGTAATGGAATTTTTCAACTCCTGAATTTGTTCTGATTTAATATTGTGTGGCGCAATAATGAATTTTACATTTTCATTTGTTTGATTAATGAAATTTACTACTATCGCTTCATCTTTTGGCCACGAACTTCCAATTACAATTGTAGTTGTATTGTCTTTAAATTGCTCTATGAAATCCAAAGAATTATCCCGTTCTAATATAGAAATTACTCTATCAAATCTAGTGTCACCAGAAACTTTTACGTTATTGAATCCAATACCTTGAAGCAATTTTTTTGAGCTTTCGTTTTGCACAAAAAAGTAATCGAACGTTTTTAATGCATTTCTATAAAATCCACCATACCAACTGAAAAATGCTTGATTTTCTCTAAAAATTCCGGAAATCAGATACGTTTTCACATTTGCTTTTTTCAATTCATTCAAATAATTAGGCCAATATTCATATTTGATAAAAAACACTAATTCGGGACAAACGAGTCTAAGAAATTGTTTTGCATTTGATTTTGTGTCTAAAGGTAAATACACTGTAATATCTGAAATAGTATTATTTTTTCGAACTTCATACCCTGATGGGGAAAAGAAAGTTAGGATAATTTTGTGATTTGGAAATTGCAATTTGATTTTTTCCATGACAGGTAATCCTTGTTCGTATTCGCCAAGTGAAGCTGCATGAAACCAAATGGTTTGGTCTTTGGGATTTATTGCGCTTGCTAGTGTTTTGAAAACGTCTTTTCTGCCATTGACAAATAACTTTATTTTGGGACTGAAAAGCGCAATAATTTTGAGAATAAATTCCGAAAAATAGACGAAGAGATTATATAGAAAAAGCATCAAGGAAATTTTTTGTAGATGTCTTTGCGGTGTTCAAACGTTAAAAATTTTATTTGCTTACCTATCTTTTCTATTCCAATTCTGTAGTCACCTATTTTTATCCTGTAATAAACTTTGAACCCAGATAGTTTTTTTATGTTGGAAATTTCAAGAACTGAGTTTGCTCGAACCACATCATCAATTGTATCTTGAATTTTTTGAAGCAAATCTTCATTTTTCAAATTTTCTAAATTCTTGAGAAAATTTCTAGTGAAATCTACTTCCATCTATTCAATACTTTTTGAACATCTTCATAAGTTACACTGGGTGAATTTTTACATTCGTCCATCATCAATCCTAAATTTCTCTCTACTTTCAATTCATATTCTGTCGAATTTTCATCAATAAGGTCATTTTTAGAAGTTATTTTTTCTACTTCAATACCAATTTTTTTGGCAAGACTAATCAATAAGTTCATGTCTTTTTTTGAATTGGATTTAAAAAGTACCGTTTCCATAGTATCATTTATTTTATACAAATATAATAAATATGTTTCTAAAATATAATCCCTATTTTTGCCAATTATAAGTTTAAATCATGAGAAAAATTCAAATGGTTGACCTCAAAAGTCAATATGATAAAATAAAAGATACAGTCAATACTTCTATTCAGGAAGTTTTAGATACAACAACTTACATTAACGGACCAGAAGTTCATAAATTTCAAAAAAAGCTTGAGGAATATCTTGATGTTAAACATGTAATTCCGTGTGCCAACGGAACAGATGCTTTGCAAATTGCCATGATGGGATTGGATTTAAAACCTGGCGATGAGGTAATTACAGCCGATTTTACGTTTGCAGCTACAGTTGAAGTGATTGCTTTATTACAATTAACTCCCGTTTTGGTAGATGTGAATATGGTAAATATGAATATTTCTATTGAGGCGATTAAGAAAGCGATTACGCCAAAAACCAAAGCCATTGTGCCAGTACATCTTTTTGGAAGAGCCGCCAATATGGAGGCGATAATGAGAATTGCCAAAGAACACGATTTATATGTAATCGAAGATAATGCGCAAGCGATTGGTGCCAATTGCCGATTTTCGGACGGGACAAAAAAGAAAGCAGGAACGATTGGTCACGTAGCTTCTACATCATTTTTTCCATCTAAAAACTTAGGTTGTTATGGCGATGGTGGTGCTATTTTTACTAACGACGATGAACTAGCGCACAAAATTCGTGGCATTGTAAACCACGGAATGTATGTGCGATACCATCACGATGTGGTTGGCGTAAATTCTCGTTTGGACAGTATTCAAGCAGCCGTTTTGAATGCCAAATTACCTTTCTTAGATGCTTATGGAAAAGCACGTCAAGAGGCAGCTCGCAAGTATTCGAAAGCTTTTGAAGGGCACAAAAACATTATTGCACCAAGTATTTGTGATATTTGCGATTGCCATGTTTTCCATCAATATACGTTGCGAATAATCGATGGCGATAGAAACGGTTTGATGGAACATTTGTTGTCAAAGGGAATTCCGTGTGCTATTTATTATCCAATTCCGTTGCATTCCCAAAAAGCATATGCTGATATTCGATATAAAGAAGAAGATTTTCCAGTTACCAATCAATTGATTAAAGAAGTAATTTCTTTGCCAATGCATACTGAATTAGACGACGAGCAGATTAAATTTATAACGGATAGCGTTTTAGAGTACATTTAACAGTTTTCAGTCTCAGTTTCAGTCTCAGTGACTGCAAACTGCGACTGCTACTGTCAACTAATTAATTATGAAAATACTAGTTACAGGAGGTTTAGGATTTATTGGTTCGCATACGGTTGTTGAATTGCAAAATCAAGGTTTTGAAGTTGTAGCCATTGACAATCTTTCTAATTCTTCAATTGAAGTTTTGGAAGGAATAGAGAGAATAACAGGTAAGAAACCCATTTTTGAGAATATTGATTTACGAGAGAAATCATCGGTTCAGAATTTCTTTAAGAAGTACCAAGACATTGTTGGTGTAATTCATTTTGCGGCTTCAAAAGCTGTGGGAGAAAGTGTTGAAAATCCTTTGCTTTATTATGAAAATAATATCAATACATTGGTCTATGTTTTACAAGAACTAACAAAATTGCCTCAAGCCAATTTTATTTTTAGTTCTTCTTGTACTGTTTATGGTCAAGCCGAAAAAATGCCTATAACCGAGAATGCATCTGTTCAACCCGCTATTTCACCTTATGGAAATACAAAGCAAATTGGGGAAGAAATCATTCAAGATGTTGCCAAAGTAACCAATGTCAACTCCATTTTATTACGTTATTTTAACCCCATTGGCGCGCATCCAAGTGCCGAAATTGGGGAACTGCCCATAGGTGTTCCACAAAACTTAGTTCCCTATATTACCCAAACAGGAATTGGCATACGAAAAGAACTTTCAGTTTACGGGAATGATTATCCCACTCCTGATGGTACATGTATTCGCGATTATATTCACGTTGTAGATTTGGCAAAAGCGCATGTTATTGCTTTGCAACGATTGTTGAATAAACAAAATGTAGAAAAAGTGGAAACTTTTAATTTAGGCACCGGTACAGGAAGTTCTGTTTTGGAAGTTATTCATGCTTTCGAAAAGGTATCGGGTCAAAAATTACCTTATAAAATTGTAGACAGAAGAGAAGGCGATGTTATTGCTGCCTATGCCAATACCGATAAAGCCAATGCTGTTCTTGGTTGGAAAGCCAAATCATCGCTTGAAAAAGCCATGTCCTCTGCTTGGGATTGGGAACAAAAAATTAGAAGTTAAAACTCTTATAGTTGGCTTAAAAAACGTCCTAGATTAGATTGTTTTTTTATTTCAACATTTCATAATACGCTTTCTCAATACTTTCCTGATGGTTAGGATGTGCAATCCTAATCATTTCGGCTGTGCGTTGTTTCAAGGTTTTGCCATACAAATCGGCGATGCCATTTTCGGTAATGATGTATTGCACATGAGAACGAGTGGAAACGACTCCTGCTCCTTGTTTTAGATAGGGAACTATTCGGCTTTCGCCTTTTTTGGTTATTGATGGCAGGGCAATAATGGCTTTTCCGCCTTCGCTTAAAGATGCTCCACGAATAAAATCCATTTGTCCACCCACACCAGAGTACATTTTGGCACCAATAGAATCAGCACAAACTTGCCCTGTTACATCCACTTCGATAGCGGAATTGATGGCTACCATTTTAGGATTTTTACGAATGCGTGCTGTGTCGTTCACCATAGATGATTCCTTCATTTCGATAAACGGATTATCATTTACAAAATCATACAATCGCTTGGAACCCATCAGAAATGTGGCTAAAATTCTTCCGCGCAATGTGCCTTTATAATTACAAGTAATCACACCACTTTCGATTAAATCAATCACACCATCAGAAAACATTTCGGAATGGATACCTAAATCTTTGTGATTTTTTAGTTTACTTAATGCGGCATCTGGTATAGAACCAATTCCCATTTGCAACGTGCTTCTATCTTCAATTAAAGAGGCAATAAATCCTCCTATTTTCTCTTCTTCTTTAGTAAAAGGAACCACTTCGTGAGCATAAATGGGCACATCAACTTCCACCAAATAATCGATTTCGGAAACGTGAATAATCCCATCGCCAAACGTTCTTGGCATTTGAGGATTGACTTGAGCAATCACAATTTTCGCATTTTCAATAGCCGCAACAGTAGCTTCCACTGAAACACCAAGCGAACAATACCCATGTTTATCAGGAGGAGAAACATGGATAAAAGACACATCAATTGGCAGTACATTTTTCCGACACAAATTGGGCAATTCACTGAGGAAAACTGGTGTGTAAGATCCGTTTCCGGCTTTTACTGTATGACGCTCATTACAACC
>NZ_JBKCVI010000207.1:0-18432 GCF_046317795.1 Flavobacterium sp.
CATTGGCAACAAAAAGCAAAGGATTGACTAGAAAGGAGCTTTTAGTAGATACGAAACTCACAAGTGGTGGCGGTTTTTCGAAATTATTGGATGAATTGGTAGCCTGTGGATTTATAAAAATTATATATCCAATTAATAAAACCAAAGAAGATTTTCTGTATCGGTTAGTAGATGAATATTCTATTTTCTATTTTAAATTTCTTCAGAATAACAAAGTCAATAGTAGTTGGTTGCAAATATCTAATACCCAATCCTATAAAACCTGGTGTGGCTATGCGTTTGAAAATTTGTCGTTTAAACATATTTTAAATATTAAAAAAGCTCTGGGAATAAATGGTATTATTTCCAATGAATATTCTTGGATAGATAAAGGGAATACACCAGAAAAGGGAGCTCAAATTGATTTTATTATTGACCGAAACGATAATTGTATTACTATTTTGGAATTAAAATTTTATGATACAGTTTTTGAAATCACTAAAAACTATGCAGAAGAACTGCAACATAAAGTCACTCTTTTCAAAAAGAAAACCAAAACAAATAAAAATGTTTTTATAACAATGCTTACAGCAAATGGTGTTAAGAACAACGAGTATTATTTGAGTGTAATTACAAACGAATTGAACCTTTCTGATTTGTTTTAAAATCCGGTTTATTGATGATTTGAAAGATGATGTATTTTACGAATTGTACAGCAGAAGAAAAATGTATTTGAGTAAATAAAAAAAATCCCAATTGGGACTTTATTTTATTTTCTTCGCACATAAATATGTTTGATGTTGTTTTTACCGCTTTCGCGTTCATCAATTTCAAATCGATTCATGCTTTTAAGAAGTGCCAACATTTTAGGAAAACCATAATTTCTTGAATCAAAATCGGGTTTCTTTTTAAGCATTAGGTTTCCTAAATCGCCCAGAAATGCCCAACCATTTTCATCCTCCAAATCAGAAATACTATCTGCAAAAAGTTTGATGATTTTTGGGTCAATTTTACTTAAAGGAATATTGGAGCTTTTAGGTTTGTTGTTTTTGGACAGCTTTTTGTTGTCTTGTTCAGAACTTATTTCGGAATCATCTTTTTTCAAAATTTCGATATAAATGAATTTATCACAAGCAGTAATAAAAGGCGTTAGTGTTTTCTTTTCCCCAATACCAATGACTTTCATGCCTGCCTCTCGCAGTCGTGTTGCCAATCGAGTAAAATCGGAGTCGCTGGAAACTATGCAAAATCCATCTACTTTTCCAGTGTAAAGTATGTCCATGGCATCAATTATCAAAGCGCTATCACTAGCATTTTTTCCAGTAGAATAGCTGTATTGCTGAATAGGAGTAATGGCATTTTCAAGTAATACATTTTTCCATCCTGAAACTGTTGGTTTGGTCCAATCGGCATAAATTCTTTTGAAAGTTGGGGTTCCGTATTTTGCAATTTCTTCAAACATTTCTTTGACATTAGCATAAGGAACGTTATCGGCATCAATTAATACGGCAAGTTTTAGATCTTTTTTAATTTCCATAGTTGGATTTTTATTTAGCAATAAATTTAAATTGCTGTAAGTCAAAGGTAAGGTATTATTTCTTAGGATTATTGTCTTCAACTAGGTCACTTAAATGCAAACGTAAGGCAGTCACTGAAATACTGATTTCCCAAAATGAGATTCCTAAAGAAGTAAGCAAGCAAAGTAAGCTCGCCGCAAAAAGATAGATACCAAAGATTTGTTGTTCTAAAAACAAGCAGAACATAGCGAAAACAGAAAGGAACAAACAAAGTACCCCGAAAAGTTGCATATATCTGATGAGCGATAGTCGTAAGTTAAGGTTTTTGATTTGTAATAATATGCTTTTGCTGTGATCTTGGTCATACGTTTTTTTTAATCCGCGTACAATTTGTGCAATTGTCAAAAAGCGATTGGTATAAGCCAATAAAATCAATGAAGTTGCTGAGAAGAGTAATGCTGGAGTTTCGATGTGGAGTGTCATTATGAAGTACGAAGTTTGATTTAAGAATACGAAGGTCGGGAAATATGTTAGATAAAAACCAGAAAGTTTTCATTCGCAGGTCATAATTTTTTCTTGTAAAAATATTATTTAATTAAATGTTTATCGATAGTTGCTTTTAATTCTTCAAATTCTTTCTCTGAAAATCCTGTTGAAGCATAGATTACCTTTCCGTTTGAATCGATTAAATAATTTCTTGGAATGTATTTAGTTGCAAAAAGGTTGTAAATCGATTTGTCTTTATCTGCAAATATTGGAAATGTAAATTTTTTAGTTTCAATAAATTTGTTGACTTCTTCCTGTGAATGATCCCTTCCAAAACTCAGAATTATGAACGTATCATTCTTTTTAAGTTTTTCCCACAAGTCTTTCTGAATATATGGCATTTCTTTCATGCAGGGTCCACACCAAGTTGCAAAAAAGTTTATCAGAATAACTTTGCCTTTATAATCAGAGAGTTTTACTGTTTTGCCATCGTTTGTTGTAAAAGAAAATTCAGGTGCAGTTTCATTAAGTTGAACCAAACTACTTTTCATATAGTCTTCTTGGCTTAGTATATTTAAGGATGTGAGGAATAATGTGATGAGAAGTATTTTTTTCATAAAAGCAATTTATTTTTTAATAATCAAATATAAGAAAAGTAATTTGTGTAAAATAAAAAAACCTGCAAGTTCCGATACTTCGGAATCACCCGCAGGTCTTAATATTTAATACTAATATCTTAATACTTAATACTAATATCTTAATACTATTTTATCAACTCAAAACTTCGCTTCACAAAAGCCGTCAATTCTTCACCTTTTAGCAATCCTTGAGAAATTTTGGCTAAGTCTAAAGCTTGTTTTACCAAACTTTCTTGTGCCGATTTGTCATCGGTATTCAAGATAGTGGTTGCCAAATCAGAGTTGGTGTTTACTACCAAATTATACATTTCGGGGAAATTGCCCATGCCGAACATTCCGCCGCCGCCAGTTTGACTCATTTCTTTCATTCGTCGCATGAATTCTGGTTGTGTGATAATAAATGGTGCTGCGCTGCTGTCCATTGGTTCTAACTGGACAGAATAGTTTGTTTTGGGTACAATTTCTTCCAAAACAGTTTTTAGCTTATTAGTTTCGTCTTCCGATAATTTTGAAATTTGAGTGTCTTCTTTTTGAATTAATTTATCGATATGATCGGAGTCAACACGAACAAAAGTCAAGTTCTCATTATCTGATTCTAATTTTTGAATTAAGTGTGAAACGATAGGCGAGTCTAGCAACAATACTTCATATCCTTTTTCTTTGGCAATTTCGATATAACCATGTTGTGCATCTTTGTTTGAAGTATAAAGCACTACTAATTTTCCGTTTTTATCGGTTTGATTGGCAGTGATGGCTTCTTTCAATTCTGCCAAAGTGTAATACTTGTCATCTACAGACGGATACAATACAAAATCACCCGCTTTCTCATAGAATTTTGGTTCCGATAACATTCCATATTCCAAAACTATTTTGATATCGTTCCATTTTTTCTCAAAATCTTCACGGTTTTCCGTGAATAATGATTTTAATTTATCGGCTACTTTGCGTGTGATATAATTGGAAATTTTCTTCACATTCCCATCCGCTTGAAGATAGGAACGCGAAACGTTCAATGGAATATCTGGAGAGTCAATTACACCTTTTAACATGCCAAGAAATTCCGGTACAATTCCTTCCACATTATCGGTAACATAGACTTGATTTTGGTATAACTGAATTTTGTCTTTTTGCAGTTGCAAATCGGCTGACATTTTTGGGAAGTATAAAATTCCAGTCAAGTTGAATGGATAATCTACATTGAGATGAATGTTGAATAATGGTTCTTCAAATTGCATTGGATACAATTCGCGGTAGAAATTTTTATAATCTTCATCGCTTAAATCAACTGGTTGTTTTGTCCAAGCTGGATTTGTATTATTGATAAAGTTGTCTACTTCAATATATTCTGTTTTATAATCTTCTGGAGCATCATCTGGTTTTGGAAGGGCTTCTTTTTTAGTACCAAATTTAATTGGCACTGGCATGAACTTGTTGTATTTAGTCAACAACTCACGGATTTTGAATTCTTCTAAAAACTCTAACGAATCTTCTGCAATGTGAAGTATAATTTCGGTTCCTCTGTCTGTTTTGTCATGAGGAACAAGCGTAAACTCTGGACTTCCGTCACATATCCAATGAGCTGCTGGTTCGTCTTTGTATGATTTGGTAATAATTTCCACTTTGGAAGCTACCATAAAAGCAGAATAAAATCCAAGACCAAAATGACCAATGATTCCTGAATCTTTGGCAGAATCTTTATATTTTTCTAAAAATTCCTCAGCTCCAGAAAAAGCGATTTGGTTGATGTATTTTTCAACCTCGTCAGCGGTCATTCCTAATCCTTGATCAATTAGATGAAGTTTTTTAGCTTCCTTATCGATTTTAACTTCTATGATTGGATTGCCATATTCTACTTTGGCATCTCCAATGCTAGCTAAATGTTTTAATTTTAAAGTAGCATCTGTGGCATTGGATACTAATTCACGTAAGAAAATTTCATGGTCGCTGTATAAAAATTTTTTAATTAGTGGAAAGATGTTTTCTACTGATACATTAATTTTTCCTGTTGTCATTTTTTTATTTATTTTTATGTTCTACAAATTGTTATTTTATAATTACTTGTCAAATAGAATACCAATATCTATAATATGACAAATTGGCGTAGGAGAATTGTAAAAGAATTTTTTAATATAATATAAAATATCATTTTAAAAATGAGTGTATATTTGTGTATATAATCATAAAAAGTATTAATAATGAAAAAAAATATTTTAGTAAGTTTATTGTCTCTTCTAATTTTTTCATGTAAATCGACAACTTCAGCAACGGCTACAAAATTGGATAACAAAACCGAAGTTGGTCTCAAAGGAGATTGGAAAATTTCATCGGTAACTTATCCAGGTTCGGATGTCATTAAAGTGACTTCTTTTGACCTAGCAGATTCTAAATGTTTTATTGGAAGTATATGGAAATTTGTATCCAACAATAATAAAGGTCAGATGACTTTGTCTAATCCAAATTGCACCAGTTATTCAACACCAATTACATGGTTTATTAATAAAGAAGGGCAATTTGTTATGAAAATTCTGGACGAAGCCAAATCCAAAACGGTAAAGTCAGGTTATGTTTTAAACATCGCAAACCTAACTGAAAATTCATTTCAGTTACTAGAAAAAATAAATATTGCTGGTAATACAGCTAATGTAGTTTATCAATTTGAAAAATTAAATTAATATAGATATGAAAAAAGTTAGTGTTTTTATAGTCATTGTGGCTGTAATTTTTAGTAATGTATTGGTGAGTTGTGAAGCAACTAAAAATGCCAACAATACCCAAAAAGGAGCTGGAATTGGCGCAATTGGAGGTGCTTTAATAGGAGGTATAATAGGCAATAATACAGGTCTTGGTACTGCTGGTGGAGCACTTATTGGTGCAGCTATTGGCGGAGGTACTGGAGCACTGATTGGGAAAAATATGGACAAGCAGGCCAGAGAAATTGAAACTGCTTTGCCTGGAGCACAAGTGGAAAGAGTAGGAGAAGGCATAAGATTGGTATTGGGTGAAAATGCAGTCCGATTTGATACCAGTAAGTCAACATTAACGGCTGCCGCCAAAGCAAATTTGGATAAATTAGTTCCAGTTTTTAATCAATATCCAGATACTAACATTCAAATTTTTGGTTATACTGATAGTACTGGTTCTCCAGAATTTAATTTAAGACTGTCAGAACAAAGAGCTATTTCTGTAGAAAAATATTTAGAGTCTAAAGGTTTAAATATGTCACGTTTTAAAATGGTTGGTATGGGAATCGCTGATCCTATAGCATCTAATGACACGCCAGAAGGAAGAAGTCAAAACCGACGTGTTGAGTTTGCCATCACAGCAAATGAAAAAATGGTACAAGACGCTCAAAAACAATCGGGTAAATAGTTTTAATGCATTCTAAATTCAAAAGCTGTCTAAACTAAGGCGGCTTTTTTTATGCAACATAATTTTAACAAAATATTTTGTTTAATAAAAATTAAAAATAATTAAACAATACTTATCTTTACACAGTATTTAAAATCAATGATATGGCCACTACAAAAAAAGCAAAAGCTACAAGTGAAATAATAGATGATACTAAAATCGTTTCATTATACATGAATTATGTTTTGGAACATCAAGAAGCTCCTAAAAATGTATTTACTTTTTGTAAATATAATGCGATTGAAGAAAGTGATTTTTATTCATTTTTTGGTTCATTTGATACTATAAGACAACAAATATGGGTTAAGTTTTTTGAGAATACTTTAGCCACTATTGAAAAAGAGGCTGCTTTTGAAACCTATTCGGATAAGAACAAACTGCTTACGTTTCATTTTACGTTGTTTGAACTACTAACTTTAAACAGAAGTTATGTTTTATATTCTTTAAGAGATAATAAGGAAGGATTGAAAAATTTAAAAGATTTAAAACTTTTCCGAAATGATTTTAAAGATTTTATAAAAAGCATCATGCAATCAAATCTAGAGGAAAGAAGTGATAAGTTGTCTCGGGTAACTGAGCCAGTTTTTTCTGAAGGCGCATGGATTCAGTTTTTGTTTATTTTGAAATTTTGGATGGATGATTCATCCAAAGGTTTTGAAAAAACAGATGTTCTCATAGAGAAATCAGTAAATACTGTCGTTGATTTATTGGATACAAAACCTCTTGAAAGTTTGTTCGACTTGGGTAAATTCCTTTGGAAGGAAAAAAAGTAATAATGAAAACATTAGATAAAATACCAACTGGAAAAATAGAGCGCGCCACCCAGTTAGTTAAAACTGGTTTCAAAGTCGGTGGAAACTATTTTGCTTATTATGGTGAAAAAATAGTAAATCCTACATTGAATCGCGATAAATTGAATGAAAATAATGCCGAAGATATTTATGATGGATTAAAAAACTTGAAAGGAAGTGCTTTGAAAGTAGCTCAAATGTTGAGTATGGACAAAAGTATTATGCCACAAGCTTATGTTGATAAATTTTCCTTGTCACAATTTTCGGTTCCGCCATTATCAGCCCCCTTAGTTAGAAAAACTTTTAAAAAATATTTAGGAAAATATCCAGAAGAAATATACGATTCGTTCACTCCAGATGCTATGAATGCTGCGAGTATCGGTCAGGTCCACAAAGCAACCAAAGACGGGAAAAAATTTGCTGTGAAAATCCAATATCCTGGAGTGGCGGATAGTATAAGTTCTGATTTGGCTTTGGTAAAACCATTTGCAACACGAATGTTTAACATTAAAGGTAAAGATTCGGATAAATATTTTAAAGAAGTTGAGGATAAATTGTTAGAAGAGACTGATTATGTTTTAGAGTTAAAACAAAGTCAAGAAGTTTCTGAATGGTGTAAAAAAATCGATAACCTTCGTTTTCCAGAATATTATCCAATGTTATCGTCAGAAAAAATATTAACTATGCAATGGATTGATGGTGAACATCTTTCGGAGTTTACCGCTCATAATCAAGATAGAAATAAAGGTGATAAAATAGGGCAAGCGATGTGGGATTTTTATATGTACCAAATGCACTATTTGAAACAAGTGCACGCTGATCCTCATCCTGGAAATTTTTTGATTGATAAAGATGATAATTTAGTTGCCATTGATTTTGGTTGTATCAAGCATGTGCCAAATGAGTTTTATGTTCCTTATTTTGAATTGGCTAAGCCAGAAATCATCGATAATCCCAAACTGTTCAATGATAAATTATATGAATTAGAGATTTTGCGATTGGATGATAGTAAAGAAGAAATAAAATATTTTACCAAAATTTTTCATGATTTATTGAGTTTGTTTACAAAACCGTTTCATGGCGATTTTTTCGATTTTTCTGATGAAGATTTTTTTGGTCAAATTGCTCAAATGGGTGAAGATTTTGCCAAAGATTCTCAGTTGAGAAAAATGAATGGTAATAGAGGTTCTAAACACTTTTTATATATAAATAGAACATTTTTTGGACTGTATAATTTGTTACACGATTTAAAAGCCAGAGTTAACACTAGGTCATTTGAAAAATATATTTCTTAATTGAAATGAAGATTGTTTATTGGTTAAGTTGAAAAGAGCGACGATTCACGTTTGAGTTTTCGCTGTTTTTTTACACTAACTTTGTATGAATAATTTATATAAAAAGGATGTTACAAGTTCAAGATATTTCATTTTCGTATAAAGAAAAAGTAACTATAAATTCTGTCTCTTTTGAATTAAATAAAGGAAAAAATATAGCCATCATTGGTGAGAGCGGTTGTGGAAAAAGCACATTACTCAAATTAATTTATGGATTGTATGATTTGAATGATGGTCATATTTTTTGGAATGAAAAGGAAATTTTAGGACCAAAATTCAATATTATTCCCGGAATGGATTTCATTAAATACTTGGCTCAAGATTTTGACTTGATGCCTTTTATAACAGTTTCCGAAAATATTGGTAAATACCTTTCTAATATTTATCCACAAGTAAAAAAAGATAGGATTACCGAACTACTTGAGATAGTAGAAATGACAGATTATGCTAATGTGAAAGCCAAAAACTTAAGCGGTGGTCAAATGCAGCGTGTTGCTATTGCTAGAGTTTTAGCACTTGAGCCCGAAGTTTTATTATTAGACGAACCTTTTAGTCATATCGATAATTTTCGAAAGAATAGTTTGCGAAGAAACCTTTTTGCCTATTTGAAAGAAAAACAAATTACAACTATCATTGCAACACATGACTCAACTGATGTTTTATCGTTTGCTGATGAAGTTTTGGTTATGAAAGCCGGACAAGTTATTGAAAATGGTACTCCAAAATATATTTTTGAAAATCCAAAAGATAAGTATGTTGCTTCACTTTTTGGTGATGCAAATGAAATAGTTGTTGATGGAGTTCCATACTTTGTTTATCCGCATCAATTGGAAATTGTAGCAGATTCGGATTTGAAAGTTGAAATAGTAAATTCTTATTTCAGAGGAAGTCATTATTTGATTGAAGCGAAATTCGTGAATGAAGTTTTGTTTTTTGAAAATGATTTCGATATTTCAAAAGGAATTCAGGTTTGTCTTAAAATGAAATAGACTTCTAAAAACAGTTCAGAAGTCTATCCACATTTTATTTAACACTTATCGCTAGTTTTTTAAATACTTTTCTAAGAATTGATCTTCTTCCCATAACAAATGAAGAATATTTTCTTTGGCAGCATAACCATGTGATTCTTTGGGTAACAAAACTAATCGTACAGGTGCGCCTAAATTTTTCAATGCTTGAAAATATCGCTCTGATTGTAAAGTAAACGTCCCTGGATTATTATCGGCATCACCATGCACCAGTAATAAAGGAGTTTTCATTTTATCTGCATTCATAAAGGGTGACATTTCGTTATAAACAGTTGGAACATCCCAATAATTACGCTGTTCACTTTGAAAACCAAACGGTGTTAATGTTCTGTTGTATGCGCCACTTCTAGCAATTCCACAAGCAAATAAATTAGAATGAGTAAGTAAATTAGCGGTCATGAATGCTCCATAAGAGTGACCACCAACAGCTACTTTTTTACGATTGATATACCCCAAATTGTCAACAGCATTTATAGCAGCTTCAGCATCGTCAACTAATTGAGAGATGAAAGTATCGTTTGGCTCGGTAGTTCCTTCTCCAATAATTGGGAAAGAAGCATCATCAAGAACGGCATAACCTTTGGTTACCCAATAGACAAAAGAACCATAGTTGGGAAAGGTAAATTCATTCGGGTTTTTATCGCTTTGTCCAGCCGAATTTTTATCCTTAAACTCTGCTGGATAAGCCCAAATTAAAAGGGGTAATTTCTCTTTCTTAGTTCTATCATAACCAGCGGGTAGATATAAAGTTCCCGATAAATCTACACCATCTTTTCTCTTGTATTTAATCACTTCTTTATATACATTTTTAATGCTTTCAAAAGGATTTTTGAAAGAAGTAATAGGCGATAATTTCCCCGATTTTATATTTCTAAAATAATAGTTTGGATAGTCATTTTTCGATTGAATCATGACTAAAACAGTACCTTTTTTGTAATCTTCAATTGATAATAAATCTTCTTTTTTGTCTTTGGAATTAGAGGTATAAAGGCGTTTTGTTTTTAATGTTTTTAAGTTGAATTCATCTATAAATGGGAATTGACCATCTTTAGTATTTCCGTCTCCAATTAAGTATGCATTACCATTTTCTGTGGCAATAACATATCTTCCAAACTCATTCTTTTTTGTTTCAAAATTACCCGGATCAGAGTAAATATCTTGCGAATTTCTATCTGAAATTATTTTAGGTGCATCATTTGGACTGGATGGATTTACTAAATACGTTTTGGTATTTCTGGTATCATACCAGCTATCATATGCAATTGCAAAAGTATCATTTCCCCACATAATGCCCTCAAAGCGTTGTTGCGTTTTCATCATTGCTATTGCTTCTGAATTAAAAGGAGCATTCCATTGAAAAATTTCATCTCTATAATCCACTTTTTTGGCTTGATCACCTTCATCAAGTGCTTCTACATAAACTAGACTTGCTGGTTTATCGGCTCTCCAATTCATGCTTCTTTTTCCTTTTCGAACAGAGGAAAATCCTTTTGGCATAATTTCCGTCAATGGAACTTCGTTTACTACTTTAATTTCTTTTCCTGAAACATCATAAACAATACTTTTTTGAGGGAAGCGACTCATAGGAACTATGTAAGAATATGGTTTTTGAATTGTGGTAAGCATCACATAATTTCCATCAGGGGAAAAACTTTCTCCAGCATAAATTGCAGCCGATTTGTATAATTCCATCGTTCCCGATAGTGATATTTTGTACAATTCTGAAGTTACTAAAGCATCAAAATTGGCCTCATCATTTTTGTTTTTTAATAAATCCTGATAGGTTCTGTTTTGTGATTTTGAGCCATCGCTTACAGATACCGTTGGTCCTTTTGGCAATTCTTTTTTCTCATTAATCAAAGCTTGTCTATTTTTAGGCAATACTTTAACTAATAAGGTTTGATTGTCTTTCATCCAATTGTATGGACTGCCTAAATTGGCATTTAAATTATCGGTTGTTATTTTTTTTGCCGAAGCAGAGGCAACATCAATATACCATAGTTCAACTCCAGTATTGGTAGTATGTGTAAAAGCAATTTTTGTTTCATTTGGCGACCATGAAATGTTTGTCAATCTAGCATTTGAAGGAAGCCCAGTCACTTGTATTTCCTCTTTGGCAGAAATTTTTCTAATTTTAAGATTATTAATATAGGTAACCGTACTTGAAATATTGGTTATCGGATTGATTCTTAAACCTCCTAATCGCATCTCTTCTTGGTTTAAATCATTAAGCGATTTATAGGTGTTTCTGTAACTCAACAGCATGTATTCTTTTTTTGTGTCCATGCTCACTGATGGCGCTCTTTCATAATCAGCAAGAGCTAAAATTTCAGCTGAAGGTTTTTGGTACGTAATGTTTTCTTGAGCATTGATAACAAAAAAAGTCAGAAGAAGTAAAATTGAAAGATGTTTTTTCATGATATTTATTTTAGTTTACTGTTAGAGTTATAATTTAAATTTTGTTACAATCGTTTTACTATTTATAGTATTAAATAAAATAAAAGTAAAATTCAAAAATACAGAATAAAGTAAAAATTTATATAGCAAATGAATTTTTAATTTTAACTAATCAACATGATTGTTTTATTTCAAATATCAAATTGATAAAAATTGGTTAAACAAACACATTACTATTTAAAAGTTGATTATTTTTGGATTTAATTTTTATCAATTTAACAACTAAATAATGTATCACTCAAAAATAAATGGTTTAGGATTTTACGTCCCAAATAATATTGTTACCAATGATGATTTATCCAAAATCATGGATACAAGCGATGAATGGATTCAAGAAAGGACCGGTATAAAAGAAAGACGCCACATCATTAGAGGTGAAGATACCACAACATCAATGGGTGTAAAGGCAGCCAAAATTGCTATTGAACGCTCGGGTTTGACCAATGATGAAATTGATTTTATAGTTTTTGCAACTATTTCGCCTGATTATTATTTTCCAGGTCCTGGAGTTGCTTTGCAAAAAGAATTAGAATTAAAAACTATTGGAGCATTAGACATAAGAAATCAATGTTCGGGATTTATTTATGCCTTATCTGTGGCTGACCAATATATAAAAACCGGAATGTATAAAAACATATTAGTTGTGGCTTCAGAGTTACAATCTTTAGGTTTAGATATGACTGATAGAGGAAGAAGTGTTTCGGTAATTTTTGGAGATGGAGCAGGAGCAGCCATTATTTCAAGAGAAACAGATTTAACCAAAGGAATTTTATCCACACACTTGCATTCTGAAGGGGAACATGCCGCAGAATTAGCCGTTTTAGCACCCGGAATGGGCGGAAGATGGATTACAGAAATCATTGCTGACAATGATCCAAACGATGAAAGTTATTACCCAGTTATGAACGGACAATTTGTTTTTAAAAATGCAGTGGTTCGTTTTAGCGAAGTTATTAATGAAGGATTACAAGCCAATAATTTAGAAGTTTCGGATATTGATTTGTTAATTCCGCATCAGGCCAATTTACGAATTTCGCAATTCATTCAGCAAAAATTTAAACTGACAGACGATCAAGTTTTTAATAACATTCAAAAATACGGAAATACTACTGCAGCTTCTATTCCTATTGCATTGACGGAAGCATGGGAACAAGGAAAAATAAAAAAAGGTGACACGATTGTTTTAGCCGCTTTTGGTAGTGGATTTACTTGGGCAAGCGCTATTATTAAATGGTAATTTTTTTATTTTTGCAAAAAATTTAAAATAAATATCATGACACGTAAAGTTGTTCACAATTCTGGACAAGCCCAATTGTTTAAAAATAAGTATTTAGAAATGTTGACCAAAACTGATCCATTGGTCATTTGGGGAGTTTATATTCCTATTTTATCCTTTCTTTTATATAAATCACATATTACATTTTCGTTACCAATTAATACTGTAATTTTTTTATTTGTGATGGGAATGTTGTATTGGACTTTGTTTGAATATTTAGCACATCGTTATATTTTTCATTGGATAAGTGATAATGTTAAAATAAAAAAAATATCTTATATTTTACACGGAAATCATCATGAATATCCTCGAGATAGGCAACGATTATTTATGCCTTTGGTTCCAAGTTTAATTTTAGCCACAACACTTTTTAGTATACACTATTTGGTTTTTTGGGATTATAATTGGGCATTTTTTCCAGGATTTATGTTTGGCTATTTATTATATGCTTCAACCCATTATGCTATTCATGCTTTTGAACCACCATTTGAATTTATGAAACCTTTATGGAGAAATCACCAAATGCATCATTATAGAAATGAACATCTTGGTTTTGGGGTAAGTAATACATTTTGGGATAGAATTTTCAAAACTTCATTTGATTTAAGAAAGCATAAAGAAGATCCTGAAAAAGCAAAAGAATTAAAATTTAAATAAAAAAAACGGTTGTTTCATCTATATGTTGAAACAACCGTTTTTTAATTTTTATTTTTTTTGATATTTTAAAGAGGTTTAATAGAAAAAAGTATTTGGTAAAAACCTTTCTAAACACTTTAAAATATAATGTTTACAAATATTTAGAATTATCTTTTCATTGCAAAATGCGCTTTAAATTCTTGTTCTACTTGGTTTTCATCTTTGTAAGTTACGCTAAACCAATAATCATCTGAAGGCATTAAATTACCATTGTAAGTTCCGTCCCATCCAGAGTTGCTCGGTTTGATTTGTTTTAATATTTTACCATAACGATCATAAATTAGAATACTGGCGCTTGGTTGGTTTGATAAATCTTTTATGTTCCAAGTGTCATTATATCCATCACTATTAGGAGTGAAAAATTTTGGATAGTTTATTACCACTGCCTGTGCGGTTGAAATACCACAACCGTTTTTATCTCTTACGGTTATAATATGAATACCGGATGATACATTTTGGAAGATAGGACTATCTTGAAAAGGACCATTATCTAATTGATATTCAAAATTATTTCCTTGTCCAGTTGCAACAACAGTGATGGTTTGTGTGTCTGCAAAATCTTCACTTACTGTATAGGTTACGATAGCTGGTTCAGATGGACTTACGGTCACATTTATTGGTACTGAGCTACAACCAGTTGCAATACTTGTTGCCACTAAAGTATAAACTCCAGGTAATATAGCTTGATAAGAATTTCCACTTCCAACTGTTGCTCCAGCTTCATTTGTCCAAACAAAATGATGAGTAGCAGTACTCAAACCACTAAAAATTATATAAGGATTCAATAAAGTTCCAGTCTCACTATCAATACAGATTATTCCATCAATTGGAGTTGGTTCAGGTAATTTATTCACAATTATGGTGATAGTTTTGATATCATAGCAACTTGGCGCTAATGTATTGTTGACTCTTACATAAATAGTAGTAAGACTAGTCGATGTAACCGCATTAGATTCATTCGTCGCATTTGCTAAACTTTCATAATAAGCTATTGTAAATTCAGCTCCAGTTTGTGTTCCAAGAACAGCGGCTGTTAGAGTCGTTAAATCAAAAGAAGTTACACCATCATTTGTACCGTCTTCATCGCAAACGGTTCTTAGCGTTGAAGAAACCGAATTAGCTATTGGTGTGTCAATTATAGTTACTGTAAATGAACTTTCATCTGAACAACTCGGTGAAAAGGGCGAAAAGGCATAAACATAAATTGTTTGCGATGAAGAAATTACAGTTCCAGAAGCTAATGTACTTCCAGTTCCATTTGCACCAGTGAAATATTGTCCAACTGTTAATGTTGGCAAAGTATAATTTTCACAAATGGTAACGTTTGGAATATTATCTACATTAAAAATTGTTACTGTAAAACTTGCCTGACTAACACAATCAGGGAAGGTAGCAGAATTAGCAAATACATATATTGTTTGAGTCGACGTTATACTATCTCCTGCATTTAATAAATTCCCTGTTCCATTAGGACCAGTGTAATAGTTTCCAATTGATAAAGGACTTAGTGTATAGGAATTACAAGAATTAACATTTAAAAATGTTGGTAAAATAGGTGTATTGTTAATCGTTACGGTAAATGAAGTTTCATCCATACAAGAAAAACCAGTTCTAATTTGAGATTCTTTGAAAATGAATATCGTTTGGGTTGTGGTTATTACAGTCCCCTGTAAAATTTCAACTCCACTGCCATTTGGTCCACCAGATTGAGTATAATATTTGTTATTAGTAGTTAATGATGGTAATGTGTAATTATCACAGGCGGTAACATTTGCCAAAGTATCAGCACTTGTAGAAAAAATATTTATTTGGAAACTATTTTGTGCACTACATGGTGGAGTTGTATTGGATACAGCATAAATATAAATTCTTTGAGATGAAGTAATTACTGTTCCAGGAGTTAACAATGTGCCATTTCCATTTGGTTCTGTGTAATAATCACCAACATTTAGCGCTGTTAAAACATATTGATCACATATGTCAATATCTGAACGTGAGTCAATTTGTGGAATTCCAATAACAGAAACAGTAAAACTGCTTTGATTAAAACAAACACTGTTTAATCTCCTAAAAATATAAATAGTTTGATTGGCAATTATAGCATCACCAGGATTAAGCATTGTTCCTGTTCCATCAATTCCTGTATAATACTCACCATTGGCAAGGTTTGGTAAGGTATAACTTTCACAAACAGAAACGTCATTTAAAACATCAATTTGTGGTTGAGTAAAAGTTAAAGTGAAGGATAAATTATCAGTACAATTATTTTGACCACTTGTTGTTGGCGCATAAATATATATGGTCATATTTTCATTTATCAAACTACCAGCAGGAATAATTGTACCGGTTCCGTTTGGACCAGTAAAATAGTTACCAACCGCAAGACCTGGTAGTGTATATCCATTACATTGGTCAATATTTGCAGGTGGTTCAATTCCAATTATTACTTCAAAACTATCCTCGTCCGAACAAGGTGTTGCACCAGTAGTAGCGAAGTACACATAAACAGTTTGACTTGTTGTTATTTCAGTTCCAGCAGGAATCTGATTTCCATTTCCTCCAGATTGTGTGTAGTAATTTCCGAGAGTTAGTGCTGGTAATGTATATGAATTACATTCAAAAACATCATTTCTATTTCCCACTTCAATTGTTGGTATAATAGTAATATTAAAGCTTGAGTCAACAACACAAGGTGGTGTGGTGGTGGTAGATGTATAATAGTAATAAACTAATTGAGATGATGAGATAACAGTTCCAGCTGGTATTTCGGTTCCACCACCACCAGGCGCGGTGAAGTATTTTCCATATTGTAATGATGGTAATGAATAGTTTCCACAACTGTTTACATCATCTGGTGTGAGTTCATTTTCATCTATAATAGTTACTAAGAATGAGCTACCAGCTCCACAATTACCAGGTCCACCCGGTTGATTATAAATATAGATTGTTTGAGTTTGGGTAATTATATCACCAGCAAACATAGGTGTGCCAGAGCCGTTTGCGGCAGAAAAATAATTTCCATTTGTCAATGTAGGTAATATATAATTGTCACACACAATAACGTTTTCTAGTCTATCGACCAGTGGTAGTGGAGTTATAACTAAGTTAAAACTAGTGATGCTAAAGCAAGATGGATCACTAACGTTTTGTACTCTTACAAATATAGTTTGACCACTGGAAAATATAGATGATATGGGATTTAAGGCATTATTAGCATTATTTAATGACGTATGATATGTTACTAAATTTATTGTGCTTGACTGACCATTTAAGATTGCAGCTGATTGTTGTGTTAAATTAAAAGATGCATTATTAAATGTTGATGTAGAACATTTAACCCAGTTCTGAGGTTGATTAGCAACTGGTGGAGCAGAAGTCAATAATTGAAATGATTTTACAATAAAACATGGACTATTAGGCAATTGAATTCTTACGAATACTGTTTGACCAGCTGCACTATTGTATTGCAATGGTAACGGATTTAGATTGTTCACGGCATCATTTTGTGTCGCAAAATAGTTTACAGATGTTAAAGGATCTAGACCTTGTTTTACCACAGCAGTATTTAAATTTAAATTAAAAGTATAAGTTCCTGCACCACTATCACATCTGTAAACAGGTGTTGGATTTGGAGATGAAATTTCTGGATAATACTCCACTTGTATAGTATCTGTTAAAGGCGAACAAGTACTAAAAAGATTTGTGTATGTCACACTGTAATTTCCAGCTTGATTCACGGTTAAAGTAGCACCATTCTCACCTGTTAAAATTACATCATCTTTTTTCCAAACAAATGAATAATTGGAAGGGTTTAAGCCAGTATTTATATTATGTGCGGTTCCGAAACACAATGCATTATTTGTGGTCGCTAACAAATCAAGACCTAACACATCTTGTCCAATGTTAAAACTATCCGAAGAAATAAATATTGCAGAGTCAGATTGCGGGTCAACTCTGTCGGCTATTACTAATTTTATATGATAAGGTACTCCTGGTATCAACGCTGATGCTGCAGTTAAAACTTTTGTTTGACCGTTAAAGTTTGTTGCCGAATTTAAAGCATTTGAACCACCATTAAAACTACCAAAGTATTGCGCATTGACTGACGGACAAGCAGAATTGTATTGATTATCCCGAATGGTGACAACTGAAATAGGAAGATTAGTATTTGGAACTACAGCTAAATTTGTAGTTACACCAGTATTCATATTGGTTAGTAAAAATGCAAAAGAATCGGAAAATAAACATTGAAAATTACCATATTCCTCGGAAGCAAAAATAAAATCAAAACTAAAATTGGGAGAGATAGGTGTAAAATCAAATTCTAAAACTGTGGCGTTTTTAGAAACCATGGTAATCCCAGAAGCTGCTAATGTAGCTTCTAAATTTGAGTCACCAAGCCAGGAAGTTGAACCCTCGTTAAGGATTGAGGTGTTTGGTCCAGATGCATTTGTAGCACTTCCAGTACTTATTACTACACCACTTTGCATTGGGAAGTTTGGATTTGTATTTTGGAAATATCCAATTCCATTGGACGAACCAAAATTTGTTCCCGTACTCCAAGAAATATTAGTAGCAGAAACACAAGGCGAATTAATTAACACATTATTTACCAATTGTGGTACAGTGTAACTTGTGGAACTTACCGTAATTGATTGTGAAAAACCGTATGAGGTAAGCATGATCGTAATTAAAAGTATTATTTTTTTCATGATATGGGGATTTTGACTATACAAATATTGATAAATCAGTCGTTAAAAAGCAAAAAAAATCGATGTAATGCACAATTATTTAAATTAATTATATACTAAACTTACAAAAA
>NZ_JBKCVI010000208.1:0-23206 GCF_046317795.1 Flavobacterium sp.
TAATTAAGTGTGCTGTTGATAGAAGTTAGCGTGATTTGAAGTTGCTCTACATTTTCTTCCTCAATCAAACCGTTTTTGAAAGTTTCATTGGTTTCAAACAACGTTTTTTCTAATGAAGCTTTGTTTTTTTCAAGGATTTTAATGCTTTCTTCAGCCAGCAAAACATTCCCGTAGGAATTAATAATCATTTCTTTGATTTCGCTATCTGTTTTTTGTTTTGCATTTTGATAAAATTTCATATAAGTTTTGGAAGCTTGAAGCGCTACGATATAGGAACCATCAAAAATCAATTGACTTAAAGAAGCATTGGCTATCATATTATGTTTTGTTCCAAAAGCTACTGTGGCAAATTCACCTGGTGTACCGCCTAAAAATTCAGCGGGAATTACCGATTTTTGTATGACAAAATTGTTTTGATAGTTGACTCCAGCGTTTATTTGTGGCAATCCCATGGCAGTTGTTTCCCATTTTTTTTCTTTGGAAGCTTCTAAATCTCTTCCAGCGTTGATGGCCGAATAATTGTTTTGCAAAGCATGGTCAATGGCTTGCTGTAAGCTGAACGAGTAGGTTTGTGGTTTTTCTTGGGCATTTAAAATACTTGCGACAAGGAGTATCAATAAGGTGATTTGTTTCTTCATAGTTTATATATTGATTTGCTTTAACTGTTTTTCTAATTCTTCAATTCCTTTTGGTGTGGCTAATGCTCGAGTATGGTATTCCAAAGCATGGTATTCTAATTCAAACACTTCTTTCTCAGATTTTGTAGTTTCATTGATATTGAATATCAGTGTATAATAAAACCGAACACTCGATTCTACATCAATGTTTTCTCTATACAATCCTTCCTTGATGCCTTTTGCAATATTTTGCCCAAAAACGGCATTACATTCATCTACTTCTCGGCACATAAATTCGTTATGTATTTCGGGATAATGCTTTTTTAATTGATAGACTGGCGAGTTGTCAAAAGAATTAAACATTTCTTTGAACATTTTTCTAATTTCAAAATTTTCTTGAATGGCATTATAATTTTTGGACACAATGGCATCAATAGTCTCGTGTATTTTTTCATGAACTGCTTTTGTTCCTTCGGAAATTAGAATTTCTTTATTTTCAAAATATTTATAAATGGTTTTTTTTGAAATACACATTTCAGTGGCGATATCATCCATAGTAACGCTTTTAAAACCAAGTTTCAAGAACATTTCGGTCGCTTTTACTATAATTTTATCTTTCATAATATGCTGAACTTGTTTCAGTATCTTTTTATAATTGTTTCAGAATCTAATCTACAAGATTGTATTATTTCTGTGCAAATATAAATTGGAAACTTTTAACACCAAAATAGTTTCCAAAGTATTTACAATTATTTAACATATCATTATAAAACGAAGTTTGGAATAAAGGGGGAATACTGTAAATTAGCCAAAAATTAAGCTATGCACTCCATTTATCAGTATCAAGAATTTATTTCAGCATATTTGGAATCACAATATGAAACCAAAGAGCCGCGCAATTTATACGAACCCGTACATTATATTTTAAAACTTGGAGGTAAAAGAATACGTCCAGTTTTAACATTAATGAGTGCTGAGGTTTTTGATGCAGATTATAAACTGGCACTTCCAGCGGCACTAGCCGTTGAGGTTTTTCATAATTTCTCTTTGATACATGATGATATTATGGATGATGCACCATTAAGAAGAGGAAATGAAACCGTGCATGAAAAATGGAATACGAACACAGCCATACTTTCGGGCGATGCCATGTTAATTCTGGCCTATCAATATTTTGAAAAATACAATACGGATGTTTTTAGAGATTTGGCAAAATTGTTTAGCAAAACCGCTCTCGAAGTTTGCGAAGGACAACAATACGATGTCGATTTTGAAACCCGAGATGATGTTACCATTGACCAATACTTGAAAATGATTGAATATAAAACCGCTGTTTTGGTAGGTGCCTCTATGAAAATGGGTGCTATTGTAGCGGAAACTTCAGCCGAAAATGCCAATTTGATTTATGATTTTGGATTAAATTTGGGCTTGGCTTTTCAATTGCAAGATGATTATTTAGACGCATTTGGAAACCCCGATACCTTTGGAAAACAGGTTGGTGGTGATATTATTGAAAACAAAAAAACCTATTTATACTTGAAAGCAATAGAATTTGCAAATTCTGATGAAAAAGAACAATTGTTACATTTATTTTCTATTCAACCAGAAGACAACTCAGCTAAAATAGCTTCTGTAAAAGAAATTTTCAATTCCTCTGGCGCATCAAGTGCTACTCAAAAAGCCATACAAGATTATACTTTAAAAGCATTTGAAACGCTAAGAAACATTAGTATTGATAACGAAAAAAAAGATATTTTACGTTCATTTGGCGAGAATTTAATGGGAAGAAAAGTTTAAATAAATGAAATTGTTTTCGGCATCATCTATTTTCAATATTTCCAAATCAGAAAAAAGCAATTCCTATTTATACGCCTATTTCTTTCCTTTTTTTACGCTGCTAGCACTTTGGATTGATTCGGTGTATTTTAGTAAACATTATTTTGATGGAAGAAGTCTAACCAACTTTTTAGCCATTTTTTATTTCTGTTTGTTCTTTTTTTCAGCACAATCCTATTTGAGAAAACTCATGTTTGTCATGGTTTTTTTATCCTACATAGGTGAGCTTATTTTTTGCAAACTACTCGGAATGTATGCCTATAGAACACCAGATATTCCGCTTTATGTGCCTTTTGGTCATGCTATTGTGTATGCTTCTGGATTTGTGATGGCTGAAAGTCCTTTTTTTGTGGCAAATGAAAATAAGCTTAAGCAACTATTTTTTATTTCATTTGCAACTCTTTTTTTAGGTGTTGGATTGTTGTTAAATGATATTTTTTCGCTTGTTTTTGGTACTTTGTTTTTTGTATTACTGAAAAGAAAAAAATGGAATAACGTTTATTATTCCATTGCACTTTGTGTTATCTTTATAGAATTGGTTGGGACTTATTTTAAATGTTGGACTTGGGTTCCCAAAACCTTTGGAGTAATTCCGGCAGTAAATCCGCCGATGGGCGCCGTTTTTTTCTATGCAGGCGGCGATGTGATTTTGGCCAAAATGGTGAGCTATTGGAAAGAATAAATAAAAAGTAAAAAATCAAAATAATGAATTTTCCAGTTCCAATTTCTACAGATGAGCTTTTGTCAAAGGCACAAAACGAAAACCTCTATTCTAAATTAATCGATCAAATCAACAAGGACTTTAATCTTGCCAACGAACCAATAGATTTTCCACAAAGCACATCGCCACACGAACTGAAAGTGCAACTTCACGAAAAAATCTATCGTTTAATTCAATATAAATTTGCGGAGTATTTAAACCTCCTTTATATCATTGATGTTCCCGAAGAAACTGTAAAACAACTCGACGGTTCTGATTTAGTCGAACTTTCGGAACAAGTAGCTTTTTTGATTTTAAAACGAGAATGGATGAAAGTATGGTTTCGGAATAGGTATTAAAAAAACACTCGAATAAAAGGCATAAAAGCATCACCGTACAAATCAATATTTTTATCGAAAAGCAAGTTGTAACGGAAACCCAAAGTTACATTATTTGTTCTATAACCTGCGCCAACATACAACCCAGTGTACCAAAAATTATCTTTAAATTCACCGACAAAATCTTGGTAGGTATTACTAACATTTACTTCTTCTAGCTCAAGTGAAAGTTGAATTTGGGGAATCGGGTTGAATAATCCAATTAAGCTTCCGCCAAAAACATTTGACTTATAAAAGTTTTCTTGATTAATATAACTGTATTGTAGCGCTGTACCAAATGCAAATTTCTCGTTAAAATTATAAATGGCAATTGGCGCAACGGTAATGTTAGTAAAATCATTACCCATGGATAAACCAAAACCACCACCAAATTGGACATGTCTCCAAAAATCACTTTTGGGTTTTTGTACCCCAACATATGAAGAATCTTGTTGCGAAAAAACAAGGGTTGGAATTCCAAATAAAACAATAAATAACAACATCTTTGTTACTGCTTTGAACGTAATCTTTCTCATAGAAATAGATATATTTAATTAGTGTTATAAATGTATTAAAAACATTGATAGATTATAACAAATATCATACTTTTGCACTTAATTTTCTAACTCAAAGATTATTTCTCATACAGACATGGATAGGTTTTCCTTTTTAAACGCAGCACATACCGAATTTTTCGCACAATTATACGACCAATACTTAGTTAATCCAGACAGCGTTGAACCTAGTTGGAGAGCATTTTTTCAAGGGTTTGACTTTGGGTTGACTACCTATGGAGAAGAAAATTATGCCGATAATCAGGTGCAAGAATTAGCCAATTATGCTGCCAATGTTCCTCAAAACGCACAGGTTTCGGATAAATTGCAAAAAGAATTCAATGTGTTAAAATTAATCGATGGCTACAGAACACGTGGTCATCTTTTTACCCAAACCAATCCTGTTCGTGACCGAAGAACCTATTCGCCTACATTAGATATAGAAAACTTTAACCTTTCGACAGCCGATTTAAATACGGTTTTTGATGCAGCCAAAGTTTTAGGACACCAACCTTCTACACTTCAGGAAATCCTTAGTCATCTGAAAAACGTCTATTGCCAACACATTGGTATCGAATACATGTACATGAGAACTCCTGAAGTTATTCAGTGGATTCAAGATAGATTAAATATTAATGATAATCTACCAAATTTCAATAACGATCAAAAGAAACATATCTTAGGAAAACTGAATGAAGCCGTTTCATTCGAAAACTTTTTACATACCAAATACGTGGGACAAAAACGTTTCTCACTCGAAGGTGGAGAAAGTATTATTCCAGCACTCGATGCCTTGATTGAAACCGCTGCCGAGAAAGGAGTGGAGCATTTCGTAATGGGAATGGCGCACCGAGGAAGATTGAATATCCTTGCTAATATTTTTGGAAAAGCCACTCAAGATATTTTCTCCGAATTTGACGGTAAAGATTATGACCAAGAATATTTTGACGGCGATGTAAAATACCATTTGGGTTTAACTGCCGAAAGAAAAACAAAATCAGGAAAAAAAATCAACCTGAACTTAGCCCCAAATCCATCACATTTGGAAACTGTTGGCGCTGTGATTGAAGGAATAACCAGAGCAAAACAAGATAAATATTTTCCAAACGATTTCTCAAAAGTATTGCCTATTGCCGTTCACGGTGATGCCGCAGTAGCTGGACAAGGCATTGTATATGAAATTGTGCAAATGGCGCAACTCGACGGGTACAAAACCGGTGGAACCATTCACATTGTAATCAATAACCAAGTTGGTTTTACCACAAATTATCTTGACGCACGTTCGTCAACGTATTGTACTGATGTGGCCAAAGTAACTTTGTCACCAGTACTTCATGTGAATTCTGATGATGCCGAAGCGGTTGTTCACGCCATGCTTTTTGCCTTGGATTTCCGCATGCAATTTGGAAGAGATGTATTTATTGATTTATTAGGTTATAGAAAATATGGTCACAACGAAGGCGATGAGCCACGTTTTACACAACCCGTTTTGTATAAATTGATAGCACGTCAAAAAAACCCTAGAGACATTTATGCCGATAAATTAATTACTGCGGGTATCGTAGAAGCAAGTTATTTGGCTAAAATTGAAAACGATTACAAAGAAAACTTAGACGAAAATCTGCAAGCTTCACGCAAAAAAGATTTGACAATAATCAAACCATTTATGCAAGACGAATGGCAAGGATTTGTTCAGGTTTCTGACGATGAAATGCTTAAAAAGGTGGATACAACTTTCGACCAAAAGAAATTGGACGAAATTATTGTTTCTATCTCAACATTGCCTTCGGATAAGAAATTCATCAGCAAAATAACCAAAATTGTTACCGATAGAAAAACCATGTATGACAATGACGTCATCGATTGGGGAACAGCCGAGTCATTGGCTTACGGTTCATTATTGACCGAAGGTTATGATGTTCGTGTTTCTGGTCAGGATGTAGAAAGAGGTACATTTTCTCACCGTCATGCCGTAGTTAAAGTCGAAGACAGCGAAGAAGAAGTAGTACTTCTCGACTCAATAAAAGACAAAAAAGGGAAGTTCAATATTTTCAATTCTTTCCTTTCAGAATATGGTGTTTTAGGATTTGATTACGGTTATGCTTTAGCCAATCCGAATGCTTTAACGATTTGGGAAGCACAATTTGGAGATTTCTCTAATGGAGCACAAATCATGATTGACCAATACATTTCGTGTGGCGAAGACAAATGGAACAACCAAAACGGAATTGTATTGTTGTTGCCTCATGGGTATGAAGGACAGGGTGCTGAACACTCTTCGGCAAGAATGGAACGTTATTTGCAGCTTTGTGCACGTCATAATATGTATGTAACCAATTGTACTACGCCAGCCAATTTCTATCACTTGTTGCGTCGTCAATTGAAAACCAAATTCCGCAAGCCGTTGGTAGTATTTACACCAAAGAGTTTGTTGCGTCATCCATTATGCGTTTCTACACGAGAGGAATTAGCCAAAGGAAGTTTCCAAGAAGTGATTGACGATACATCAGTTGATAAGAAAAATGTAAAAACTGTAGTTTTCTGTACCGGAAAATTTTATTTTGATATTTTGGCCGAAAGACAAAATTTGGAGCGAAATGATATAGCTTTGGTTCGTATAGAGCAATTATTTCCATTGCCTGTGGAACAATTGAAAGCCATTATTGCTAGTTATCCCAATGCTGATGATTTCGTTTGGGCACAAGAAGAACCAAAAAACATGGGCGCATACAGTTTTATGTTGATGAATTTTGATTTAGTGAAATGGAGATTAGCATCGCTTAAAGCATATGCAGCACCAGCTGCAGGAAGTCATACACGCGATAGACGACGTCATGCCGATGCTATTAGAATGGTATTTGATAAGAATTTATTTAGATAAAAAGTTTATGGTTTTGGGTTTGTAGTTTATAGTTAAACACAACCGAGAACCATAAACCATGAACTACAAACAATAAACTAAAAGAACATGATTTTAGAAATGAAAGTCCCATCACCGGGAGAATCGATTAAAGAAGTTGAAATTGCCACTTGGTTAGTAAAAGATGGCGATTATGTAGAAAAAGACCAAGCCATTGCTGAGGTTGATTCAGATAAAGCTACGCTGGAATTACCAGCTGAAGCAAGCGGAATTATTACATTGAAAGCCGAAGAAGGCGATGCAGTTGCCGTTGGTGCCGTTGTGTGTCTAATAGATACAAGCCTCCCCAACCCCTCAATAGGAGGAGCTTCTACACCAGAAGTAATAGAAAAGCCAAAAGAAATAGAAATAAAAGTGGAAGTTGCGAAAGCAACGCCAGCAGTTCAAGCTCCCCCTTCGGGGGTTGTGGGGCATCCTTCACCTGCGGCTAGAAAAATATTAGATGAAAAAAACATCCAACCTTCAGAAATTGTTGGCACTGGTAAAGACGGTAGAATTACAAAAGAAGATGCCGTAAAAGGAGTTCCATCTATGGGTACGCCAACCGCGGGTAGTCGTGGTTCACAGAGAACAAAATTATCCATGTTGCGTCGTAAAGTGGCTGAAAGATTAGTCGCTGCAAAAAACGAAACAGCTATGTTAACTACTTTCAACGAAGTAGATATGACTGCTATTTATGGGTTGCGCGAACAATACAAAGAAGAGTTTAAAACCAAACACGGATTAGGATTAGGATTCATGTCCTTCTTTACCAAAGCGGTTACTCGTGCCTTACAACTTTTCCCTGATGTTAACTCCATGATTGACGGACAAGAAAAAATAGCTTATGATTTTTGTGATATTTCTGTGGCGGTTTCAGGGCCAAAAGGATTAATGGTTCCTGTAGTTCGTGGTGCCGAAAAATTAACGTTCAAAGGTGTTGAAGCAGAAATCAAAAGACTAGCCATTCGCGCTCGTGACGGACAAATCACGGTTGATGAAATGACTGGAGGAACGTTTACTATTTCTAATGGAGGTGTTTTTGGAAGTATGTTGAGTACACCAATCATCAATCCACCACAATCTGGAATTTTGGGAATGCACAATGTGGTAGAAAGAGCGATTGTTAAAAACGGACAAATAGTAATTGCACCCGTAATGTTTGTAGCACTTTCTTATGACCATAGAATCATCGATGGTCGTGAGTCGGTTGGTTTCCTGGTTGCTGTGAAAGAAGCATTGGAAAATCCAGTTGAAATTTTGATGGATAATAATCCTAAGAAAGCATTGGAACTATAAAATAGCTAGACCTATCAGGTTTTCAAAACCTGATAGGTCTCTTGAAATAAAAATCTCGTTTGGTTTTCTAAGCGGGATTTTTCGTTTATTTGTGTGTTCTGCGTGAGGGATAGAAGCGAAAATCCTTTTATGAGGAACGAATAAAAGATTGCAGCGGATAGCCCGGCGCCAGGAGGAACGACGAAGCGACACGCCAAAAAATATAAAAATAGCATTGATGCAAAAAACCAAAAAACAAGCAGCGATAGGATTTATTTTCATCACGATGCTTATTGATATTACCGGTTGGGGAATTATCATTCCAGTGATACCAAAATTAATCAAGGAACTCATTCATGGTGATATTAGCGAAGCCGCAAAATATGGTGGTTGGTTGACTTTTGCGTATGCCATAACGCAATTTCTTTTTGCACCATTAATTGGAAATTTGAGTGACAAGTTTGGGCGACGACCTATCATTTTAATTTCGCTTTTCGCCTTTGCATTGGATTATTTGTTATTGGCTTTTTCACCAACGATTGTTTGGCTTTTTGTGGGGAGAATTATTGCGGGACTAACAGGTGCCAGTATCACTACTGCTTCAGCGTATATAGCCGATGTAAGCACACCCGAAAACAGAGCCAAAAACTTCGGGATGATTGGTGCTGCGTTTGGGTTGGGATTTATTATAGGACCCGTTATTGGCGGATTGCTGGGGCAATATGGTTCACGAGTTCCTTTTTATGCTGCGGCTATTTTGTGTATGTTGAATTTTATTTACGGCTATTTTATTTTACCCGAATCGTTATCTAAAGAAAACCGACGAGCATTTGAATGGAAACGCGCCAATCCAATATCCGCTTTTCTGAGATTAAAAAAATATCCTTCACTTATTGGATTGATAATTGCCATTTTCCTTTTGTATGTTGGTTCGCATGCCGTTCATAGTAATTGGAGTTTCTATACGATGTATCGTTTTAATTGGAATGAAAAAATGGTTGGGATTTCACTTGGTGTAGTTGGACTTTTGGTGGGAATTGTGCAAGGCGGATTAATTCGTTGGACAAGTCCACGACTTGGCAATGAAAAGAGTATTTATATCGGGTTATCGCTATATACTATTGGAATGTTACTCTTTGCTTTTGCAACTGAGAGTTGGATGCTATTTGTGTTTTTAATTCCGTATTGTTTGGGTGGAATTGCCGGACCAGCATTGCAAGCTACTGTTTCTGCAAAAGTTCCAGCAAATGAACAAGGAGAAATTCAAGGAACAATGGCGAGTTTAATGAGTGCTTCAGCCATAGTTGGGCCACCCATGATGACCAATACGTTTTACTTTTTTACTCATAAAGAAGCGCCGTTTCAACTGCCTGGAGCACCCTTTATTTTAGGCAGTTTTTTGATGCTGTTGAGTACGGTGATTGCTTATTATTCATTAAAAAAACATTTTACTGCAAATACAAACAGTGATTATAATAATCAATAATTGCTTTGCCTTCTAATAAAATATCGGCACCAATAATTCCGTGAACCGGTTTGGCTTTGTGTTGTTGTAACGCTTGGTTCACATGAGTCATATCAAAAATAACCAAATGAAATTCAGTTGTTTTCCATCGTCCAATTTTTAGTGAATTGTTTTTGGCCAATTGCGTAAACATTCCAGTTGCTCCAGCACCCGATGCTTTGGTTTTTGATTTTCCTGCTTTGAGATTAAAAAGTTCAATGCTTTCAAAACCGACACAACTGTTACTCGCGCCAGTATCTAAAATAAAATTTCCAGAGACACCATTAATAGTCGCTTTAACTAACAAATGCTGGGTTTTTGAAACCTTAAAATTTATTTTTTTGTATTTTTCTTTTTTTAGAATATCATGTAGATTTTTCATAGTTGTAGCACAAAGTATCACAAAGGTTTTGCACAAAGATACACTAAGTTTTCTTTGGGTGACTTTGTGCTTTCTTAGTGAAACTTCGTGTAATAGTACTTAAAATCGTAATTTTGCAATGTTTAACCCGAAATCTTAAATTCGAAACCCGAAACCCGCAACTCAAAATGATTTTAACCGATACCCACACCCATTTATATTCTGAAGAATTTGACCACGACAGAAATGAAATGATTCAACGCGCTATTGATGCTGGTGTTTCGCGATTTTTTGTTCCATCTATCGACTCGAGTTATACTCAAAAAATGTATGATTTAGAAGCTCAGTTTCCCGAAAACATTTTCTTAATGATGGGTTTGCATCCTTGCTATGTCAAAGAAAATTATTTGGAAGAGTTGGTACATGTGGAAACTGAATTGGCTAAAAGAAAGTTTTATGCCATAGGTGAAATAGGGATTGATTTGTTTTGGGACAAGTCATTTTTAAAGCAACAACAACAGGTGTTCAAGCATCAAATCCAATTGGCAAAAAAACACAAATTAGCCATAAACATTCACTGCCGTGAGGCGTTTGATGAAGTTTTTGAAGTGTTAGATAGTGAAAAATCTACCGATTTATTTGGTATTTTTCATTGTTTTACTGGAGATTTCGGTCAAGCTGAAAGAGCCATCGATTTGAATATGAAACTCGGAATTGGTGGTGTTGCCACATTTAAAAACGGAAAGATTGACCAGTTTTTAAATCACATTGATTTAAAACATATTGTTCTAGAAACCGATTCGCCCTATTTGGCTCCTGTGCCGCATCGTGGCAAACGAAACGAAAGCAGTTATACAAAATTAGTAGCTGAAAAACTCGCTCAGATTTACCAACTTCCACTAGAAGAAATTGCTCGAATCACCACCGAAAATTCAAAAGTAATTTTTGGGATTTAACAATGGAATCAACATAAATTGACTTTTTTTTTGTTCATTTGTTCATCAAAAATTGAAAGATTACATGCAGAGATTTGATTCTATTCGACCGTTTTATGATGCAGAAGTAAATGAAGCTATTCATTCTGCAGTAAATCATCCCATGATGAAAGCATTGATGGAATTTACTTTTCCTGATGTTGATGAAGAAGTTTGGAAAAACCAACTCAAAAAGACGCATTCCATTCGTGATTTTCAATGTAATTTTATTTACCAGTCAGTAAATAAAGTATTAGAAAAAAGTTCTGAAGGATTGACTACATCTGGTTTTGAAAAGTTAGAACCCAACACTTCCTATCTTTTTATTTCCAATCACAGAGATATAATTTTAGATACTTCATTACTCAATGTCGCCTTGTTTGATCATGGTTTGGTCATGACCGCTTCCGCTATTGGAGATAATTTGGTAAAAAAATCATTTCTAAAAACATTATCTAAACTCAATAGAAATTTCTTGGTACAACGTGGGTTGCCTCCAAGAGAATTGTTAGAAAGTTCCAAATTACTTTCCCAATACATTGGACAATTATTGCTTCGAGAAAACCGTTCGGTCTGGATTGCACAACGGGAAGGAAGAACAAAAGATGGCAACGACGCCACTCATACAGGTGTTTTGAAAATGCTATCGATGGGTTCTGATGAGAAGAATATTATCACTTATTTTAAGAAAATTAAAATTGTGCCCGTTTCTATATCCTATGAATATGACCCGACCGATGCTTTAAAAATGCCACAACTTTTAGCAGAAGCCAACGACGAAGTATACATAAAAGAGAAAAACGAAGATTTTATGACGTTACTAAGCGGAATTATTGGTCAGAAAAAGCGCATTCACATTCATGTTTGTGATGTGATTGACAAAGAATTAGATATAGTTGAAGCTGAGTTTGATAGTAGTAACAAGCAAGTGCAAGCGGTGGCAAAACTGATAGATGATGCCATTTTAAAAAGTTATAAGTTGTGGCCAACCAATTATATTGCCTACGACCTACTTCACAAAACGGACAAGTTTAAAACCTATTATACAGAAAACGAAAAGTCACTGTTTGAACGTAGACTTGAAATGAAAATTGATGAAAACAATTCGCAAATGGTGGAAAGTTTCTTAGCGATGTATGCCAATCCAGTTGTGAACAAATCAAAATATGAGTATGCAATCTAAAGCCAACATACTTTTGATTTATACCGGTGGAACCATCGGGATGATGAAAGATTTTGAAACGGGAGCGTTGAAAGCATTCAACTTTAGCAAGCTATTGCAAAAAATACCAGAATTGAAACAGCTGGATTGCAATATTAAAACCATTTCGTTTGAAAAACCTATTGATTCATCCAATAGTAATCCCGACAAATGGGTAACTATTGCCACCATTATTGAAGATAATTATACCCATTTTGATGGATTTGTTGTACTTCACGGTTCAGACACTATGTCGTATTCTGCTTCAGCATTGAGTTTTATGTTGGAGAATTTGAATAAACCAGTAGTGTTTACTGGTTCGCAATTACCTATAGGTGATTTGCGAACAGATGCCAAAGAAAACTTGATTACTGCTATCCAAATTGCCTCCTTACAGCATAGAGGGAAACCTATAATTCAGGAAGTTTGTTTGTATTTTGAATACAAATTATACCGCGGCAATAGAACCACAAAAATAAATGCCGAACATTTTAATGCATTTGCATCGCCTAATTTTCCTCCATTGGCAGAATCAGGAGTGCATTTGAATATCAATCCCAATACCGTTTTACAAAAAACAGCCAATAAAAAATTAGTAGTTCATAAACATTTGAACGGCGATGTTGTTATAATTAAAATGTTTCCTGGCATTACTGAATTGGTATTGTCCTCCATTATTGCCATCCCTAATTTGAAAGGAATCATTTTAGAAACTTATGGTTCGGGAAATGCTCCATCGGAAGAATGGTTTATCCAAATTTTGAAAAAAGCCATCAAAAGTGGTTTGCATATCATCAATGTTACCCAATGTTCGGGCGGAAGTGTTAACATGGGACAATATGAAACCAGTACACAACTGAAGAAAATAGGCGTTATTTCCGGAAAAGACATCACTACCGAAGCTGCCATAACCAAACTGATGTATTTGCTGGGACAAAACGTTGCCTCTTCAGTTTTCAAGACTATTTTTGAAACCTCTTTGCGAGGCGAAATGCAGTAACAAATTGTGTCTCTAGCTTTTTTTACTGAAAAAATTTGTTGTTATTTGCAACACAATTAGAGAGGTGTCCGAGTGGTTGAAGGAGCAAGCCTGGAAAGTTTGTATATGGGTAACTGTATCGTGGGTTCGAATCCCATCCTCTCTGCAACAAGAAACTCTTGACTAGTCCTAAATAATCGATACAGATTATTTAGGACTAGTCATTTTAATGAAATTATAACAATTACTCATGTTTTTTTTCAACCAATTAGCAGCTTTTTTTTTCGCTTAAAACCTTTTTTTAACTTGAAAAAATTGGTTTGTTATTTTTTTAAAGAGTTGCAAACCCTTTATTTTACTAATAAAGCTAAATTTTACTAAAAAAGTATTAATTATATTTTTTTTGTAAGAATAAATGATTTAGATTTATAAAAAAATTAACAAGTATGGTAAAACGGAATTTAGTTATATGCCTTTTACTAGTTTTATCGTTGAGTGTTATTTTTTTTGTTTTCTACAAGAAGACTGTTAGTTCTATTGTATATGTAAATAGCAATGAGTTGTTTACTGAATTTAAAATGACTAAAGAGCTAAAATTGGCCGGAGAAAAAGAAATCCGATTGAAAAATAGCCAAATAGATTCTCTTCGGAATTTAGTAAGTCTAACTTCAGATGAAAGTTCTAAATCGGTACTGATTGAACAATTGATAAATAAAAAGCAAGAGATTGCCGAATTTGAGAACCAATATACTCAGTTGTATTCTCAAAAAATTTGGTCGAGAATAGCTGTTTATTCCTCAGATTATGCCAAATTAAAAGGATATGATTTTATCTTAAATTCAAATAATAACCAGACTGTATTGGCGGGTAATAAAGATAAAGATGTGACAAAAGAATTGTTAAACTTCATAAATGAAAAGTATGAAGGTTTTTAATAAATATACCTGTTTTGTTATGTTAATTATTTTTATTTCCTGTAAAAATGATAATGATATAAAGAGTGAATCTGAAATTCGACATAGGTATTATAATCTGGAAAAGCAGGGATGGAAATCAAAAATGCATAATCAGAAGGTAGATAATATTGATTTTACTGCAACAGAAGTGCCTATTATATACTATCTGTTGAAAGACAGTCCAAACCAGGATTTAATTGCAACGGATTCTATTTATGAACAAAACAAAAGAGAGCGGTTAATAGAATTTGTGTTTCAGGATGAGAGTGAAGAAGATTTGTTGGAGGATAAATTCACAAATCTTGATTATCAGAAAGCAGTAGAATACATGTCATTTACAATACAAAAGGATTTTTCAGTCATAACATCAAAAAATGATACCATACAATGTTCCGGAGTCATGTTTGAGAGGAATTTTAAAATAACTCCCTATCATAAACTACTATTGTTTTTTTCGGATATAAATCCCAATGATAAAATTCAATTAATATATCAGGATAAACTTTTCAAAAAAGGAACCCTTAAATTCAGATTTAAAGAACCTATCTTAAAACTATAATTATGATTAAAAGTATTAGAACCAGTAAGTTTAGTAAAGTTGTTGCTTGTTATTTAGTTTTAATGATATTTTTGGAATTAACCCAGCCAATGGTGATGTTTGCCTTAACCGAAGGTCCGTCACAGCCTGAGTTTAATTCCTTTACTCCCATTGGAACTTCCGATATGGTAGATTTAACAAGCGGGGATTTCAATTATAATATCCCCATTATGGATGTAGGGGGTTATCCAATAAATTTGGCTTATACCTCAGGTGTTACTATGGATCAGGAAGCTTCATGGGTTGGATTGGGTTGGAATTTAAATATTGGTCAAATCAATAGAAATGTTCGCGGTTTGCCCGATGATTTTAAGGGAGACGAAATCGAGACAGAAAACAATCTGAAGCCGAATGTTACAGTCTCGACTACTGCCTATGTAAACCCACAAGCTTGGGGATTAATGGATAATACAATTCATTTAGGTGCCAGTGCAGGTGCGGGATTAGAGGTTAAATATAATAATTATACAGGCTTGTCTGCAAATCCTACATTTGGTGCATCTTTCAATTTGGGTAAAAATGTAACACTTGGAGTTCAGTTATCAAGTTCAGATGAAATGGGTGCCACAATCAGTCCAAGTGTTACGATGAGTTCTTTTTTATGTAAAGCCAACAAAATAGGAAGTTATATTTCAGGTGCAATGTCAGCAGGAATCTCCTATAATAGCAGGCAGGGATTGCAAAGTTTCAATTTGTCTTCCAGTCTTAGAGCAAACCATGGTTATAATGGGATTGAAGAGGACGAGGGTGTAAAAGCAGTTGGGTTCGGTAGAGGAGGTAGTTGTAGTATTTCTTTTAACGACGCTACTTTTACCCCAACAAAAAGAGTAGCATTTGATAACAATCAGTTTACTTTTTCCTTTTCGGCAGGACCAAGTGTTTTTGGGGTACAGGCTGAAATCAGTTTGAGTGCTTCTGCAACCATCCAAAAAATTAAGGAAGAGTTCAAAATAGAAAAGGCCTTTGGTTACGAAAATACTGAACTCGCATCTGAATTTGATTTATTGGATTTTAACCGCGAAAATGAATTAGGGACTATTTCAAAGCATACTAATGTATTGCCGGTTACAAATTATACTTATGATGTATTGTCAGTACAAAGCCAAAATTTAAATGGAACTATACGCCCCTACAGAGGACAAATAGGTTATGTTTTCGATTCTTATGTGGCAGATGAATCTTCAAGCACATCAATGTCTGCAGAGATTGAGGCAGGATGGGGTATTCATTATGGAGCAAGTATTAAAAATACCAGTTCAATCAATTATACTAGTGGATGGAAAACAATAGCGACTCCTTATTTGAAAGAAAAACCATCTCCTGTTATTGGATATGAAAAAGTATATTATAAATCCCTCGGGGAGTTAAGGGTTGATCCTGAATTCAATCCTACAACTCCAACTCTTTTCTCACAAATCATTAGTGATGATATGCCCGTTACCTTAAAACTTATGGATAATAATGCCTTAAACAAGTATTCGAAAAAGGTAATTAATGGATATGATTCCGAGTTGGCTCCTATGGCCTCTTTTAATACTTCAAACCTAAGAAGGGCAAGTCGAGAAAAGAGAAACACTGCAATTCAAAAAATTACCAAAAAAGAAGCCCTTGATTATCATTTGGATAATGCGTTTGTTAAGGTCAATCCGAATGCCCTAAACCATCATACTGCAGGTTTTTTGATTACTGATGAGAATGGAAACAGGAATGTTTTTGGGGAGACAGCTTATAACATTGAGAAAAAAGAGGTTACGTTTGCTACCAACGCTAGTGGTAATAATATTGATTGTTTAAGAGGTATTGTTAAATATTCACCAAGTGAAAACGGACGTGGAAATTCAGCGGGAATTGATCGTTTCTTTAACAGTATAAAGACAAAAAACTATGCACATACCTATTTGATATCGTCAATACTTTCTTCTGATTACCAAGACATAAATGGTGATGGGCCATCAGATGATGATTTGGGGACTTACACGAAATTTAGTTACACCTCTGCAGGAGATGCTGCCTATTCAAACAATTATAAATGGAGAGTTCCTTATGGTAGAATGGAAGCTTCCTATAATGAAGGTTTTAAAACAGCAAATAGGGATCAAAAGGGAAGTTACCTTTATGGGGTTAAGGAAATTAAATACATAAAAAGGATTGAAACAAAAACCCACGTTGCGCTTATAGACCTGGAAGAGCGTTTAGATGGATATGGAACCCTTGATGAAAACGGAGGAAGAAATACTGCCAACAAAACATATTGTATTAAAACCATTAGACTGTACGCTAAAAGGCCAGGATTATTAATTCCAAATAATATCTCGCCTTCATCCTCAATTAAGCCAATTAAAACCGCCCATTTCGAATATAATTATTCTTTATGTAATGGTATTGAGAATAATTCAGGCGCTTCAAGGATTATAAATGGTGAGGAAACTAATTTTGGAGGTAAACTTACTTTGAAAAAAGTTTACTTTACTTATAAAGGTTCCAACATGGGTAAATATGTACCTTATGAATTTATTTACGGACATAACGAGGTTTACAACCCTAAGAATTATGACATATGGGGTAATTACAAAGTGAATCCAAGAGAAATAGGAGGCTGCCAAGCACTTTCTCCTCAAGATTTTCCATACGTACAACAGTTAGATAAACCTGATCAGGATGAAACTGCTGCTGCTTGGTCATTGGAAGAAGTTAAGCTGCCATCTGGTGGTAAAATAAAATTAACATTGGAATCAGATGACTACCAATATGTGCAGAATAAAAAAGCAATGCAGATGTTCAAAGTCCTAGGCGTTACAAATGATATTAATGGTACAATTGACCAAAGTCTTTATACAGGAGGTGGAGAAGCTACTTTTGTTGTTGTTAAGGTGGATGAGGAACGATTGCCTTCGGGTATCACTTCAAGCGAAATTTTAAGGCGTTGCACAGATGGATTAAACAATAAACCAATTTATTTCGACTTTTTATTAAACATGACTTCGGGCAAATATGACCATGTGACCGGCTACTTTGAAATGGATGGACCTGCTCAGATTAAGAACGTCTCAGGGGAACACCACATATATATTCCAATGCGCTATACCAGCAAGGAAGGTGGAGGATCGTCCGCAACAGCTAACCCCATTTCAGTTGCAGGTTGGTTTTTTGGAAGGCAAAATCTGCACAGGCAAATTTATGGTTTGGCAGAACCAAGCGATGGTATGCCAAATCTACTGTCATTGGCAACAAGTTTGGTGTCCAATTTAGATGAAATGATTCGAATATTTACCGGACCAAATCAAAGATTAAAAGGATTTGGTTGTGCAAATAATTTTTTAGCTGATAAATCCTGGATAAGGTTAAATGAACCTACAGGCAGCAAACTTGGAGGAGGATTAAGGGTTAAAAAGTTAGAGATGTATGATGGTTGGGATAAAATGTTAGGATTTGAAGACAATCCAAGATATCAGAAGAAATACGGTCAGGAATATTCCTATACATTAGGAGACAATGAAGCTTCAGGTTCAAGCGGAGTTGCTACCTATGAAGCAAACATGTCGAAAGAAAATCCTCTCGTAAATCCTTTATATAACGGTACTGAAAAATTATCTGCCCAGACATATACAGAGAAACCTTTTGGAGCTTGCTTTTTCCCAAGTCCTGCTGTAACCTACAGTAAAGTAAGGGTTAAAAATATAACTGCCGCTGATGATGATGACGGAACTAATTCTGAAACCAGGAAGACTCGTTCCGGAACTGTTATAACCTATCATTATACCAGCTATGATTTTCCGACCAAGACAGATTTCACAGATTTGAGTAAAAGTAAGACCCAAGTCAATAATGAGCCAGCAATGCTTCCAAATATTTTGTTGGGCATGTTTGGACTGAGTCTGGATGTTCGAAACGAACTAAACCTAACTCAGGGATTCCAGATTGAAACAAATGATATGAATGGAAAGGTGAAGAAGCAGGAGATTTATGATGACAAAAATAATCTCATTTCTTATACCGAAAACAGATACAGCACCAAAACAGGTGATTTGTCATCATTAAACAACATAATGTCAGTTATAAATCCGGATGGTACTGTATCACAAAAAACCATAGGGGTTAATTATGATGTAGTCAATGATTTGAGGTATAATTATAATTACTCCAACACTTCCGGAGTTAACGGAAATTTGGAAGTCATACCAATATTTGTACCGCCGCCAGTATTTTTATGGATTTTATATGTGCCAACTGCCTTTTTTGATAATGAATCCCATTACCAGATATTCAGATCGGCTGTTACCACCAAGGTAATACATAAAACAGGTATATTGAAAGAAAAGATAGCGTATGATTTAGGTTCACAAGTATCTACCAAGAATATAGCTTGGGATTCTCAAACGGGACAAGTATTGTTAACCCAAACCGTAAATGAATTTGATGATTCTTATTATAGTTTAAATATACCTGCTTATTGGTATTATAAGCGAATGGGATTAGCAACGAATAATACTGATGTTAGAGGTACATTGACTCCATTTGGCGGTAGTACCCAACTCGTCCCAGTTCCTTATTTTAAACTTGATGGTTACACAGGTAGTTTAACCAACGTTTTTGAGTTGGGCGATGAACTGTATGTTACTAATCAAGCAGGAACAAAGAAAGTATGGGTTTTTGGATATAATGCAAATAATACAGGATTACTATTGATGGATTCAGCTGGAGAATACCTGGATATGTGCGGAACTGATGGGTCTCGATATAGCTTTAGAATATTGCGTTCCGGATATAGGAATAACCAGATGGCTTCTATGGCTACCATAACCTCAATGGTTAACCCTATTGCCAGCGGAAGCTTAGCAAATTTCCTAGCAACAACTGATAATACTGCAAGGATTGTGAATGCAAGTGCGGTTGAGTATGAAGATTTTTGGATGCCACAGAATGAAAGAACAACGGCTCTTTATCAAAACAATGTACCAACATTAGACCCCCAATCTATTACCTTTCCTAACAGATTGCGATTTAATCCATTTTATCAAAACTATAAAGGAAACTGGAGAGCAGTTAGGTCGCTTACCTACCTAACAGGAAGAAAAGCACTAACTACGGCTGCAGCCGGGAATCCACGATATAATGGTTTCTATAGTGCTTTTAGTTCTTTCTATAATCTTCATGGCAGTAATTGGTTTAAAAATGGAACTGGTTGGACCGCTGCAAGTGAGGTTACCAAATATAACCCTCACGGAGTTGAAATAGAAAACAAGGATGCGCTTGGTAAATATAGTAGTGCACAGTATGGTTATGATTATACCAAACCATTTGCCGTCATAAACAACGCTGAATATAAAAAGTTTGGATTTGATAATTTCGAGGACTATCCAAATGGTTATGCAAGTGGTTCTCACTTTGAATTTGAAACGGATGTTGAGAATAAAAAAATTACTAATAATCATGCCCATACTGGGAAAAATAGTTTAATAGTTGCTCCCGGCAAAAAAGCAGAACTTAAAAAACAGCTTTTTGCAACAACAATAACCCCTAGGACGGTAAATTGTCTTATAAGACTTCCATGTCCGATTATTTCCCTAAATGATAGTAATGAAATTACAACGTGTGCGGCTTCTGATGGAAATAATCTTGAATTAATAATTAATCATGGAACCGGGACACTTCCTGATGGATCCCCGTTGTTAATTGCATCAACAAGTCATTATTCTATAAGTAATGGAAGTACTCCAACCCCAATAACTCCTATACATTGGCATAATAATCAAACATTCAGACTTTGTATAATTCCGCCGGGTAGTAATGGATCTTATACATTCTTTTTCAGAATTAACTATGTTGGCGGAAATTTTCAAGATGTTCAAGTTAATTTTACAGTTTCACAAAACCCAACTTGGGGAGATAACGGATACGGAATAACTGTTGCATTGGACTCAATAAATATAATGCAAGATTGTGGCAATCCACAGCCACCTGTGCAGGAAGACTAAGTCTAATCAGTAAAATATATAAATTATGAAATCAATTTTTTTGTTAGCAGCATTATTTTTTAGTGGATTTGCCTTTTCGCAAGACCCAGATATATCAACTTATTCAGAAGGATCATTTATGCCGGATGCAGGAGATTATATTATTAATGGCTGGGTAAAGGAATTGTTGGATCAGCAGACTATTTCTTATGAGTATAGCAAAATAAATATCTTATTACTTGACACTACTGGTACAGTAGTAAACACTTATTCTTTTACACCCAAAGGAAACATTATTGATGGGTGGCAAAAAATAGAGGGTGTAATAACCATTTTGCCCACATGTAAATATATCTCTGTCGAACTTGAAAATACGAACCCATCGGTATCGGTATGTTTTGATGACATTCGATTCTATCCAGTTAACAGTAATATGAAGGGCTTTGTTTATGATCCGGACGATCTTAAACTAATGTCTGAATTAGATGAAAATAATTATGCTTCGTTTTATGAGTATGACCAAGAAGGAGGGCTGGTAAGAGTCAAGAAAGAAACAGAAAAAGGAGTATTCACAATACAAGAAACAAGGTCTAGTACAACAAAGAACAATGGGGAATAAAAAGAAAATCTGCTTATTAGTTTTTTGTTTGTTGTGTATTACCATAAATGCACAAAGCAATGACAAAAAAAGAGTAGTTGAATTGTTTGATAAAGCACAAAATGTTTTTGAATCGAACAGTTATTATTTAGAGTCAGAATTTAAACTGTTTGTTAATTATACTTCAAACGAGATTAAGGAAGATTATAAAGGTATAACTGTAAAGAAAGGTGATAATACTTATACGAGAATTGGCAATTCAGAAATAATCAGCACAAACAACCTATATATCAAAATTGACAATGACAACAAAAGAATGAAGATTGCCAATCTCACAAAGGATAATGTACAGAAAGCGCCATTGGAATTAAACAGCTATATCAATTATTTTTCAGGCTATCGTGTAACGGAGTCAAACGGATTTTGGATTTGTACCCTAACAACTTCAAAAGTTACTATGATTCCATACAGCAAAGTGGTTGTCTATATAAATAAAAAAGATTATCAAATTTCAAAACAGGAAATGTTTTTTCTAACCAAATATAAAACCAAAATTGTAAATGGAAAACCAAAGTTTGACTATCCAAGATTACAGATAACATATTCAAATTTTAAAAAATCTGGATTTGCAACCAGCGACTATTTCACTGTTGACAATTATGTAAAAAAAACAAATCAAAAATATTATCCTATCAAAAAATATAAGTCCTATACAATTGTTGATTAAATATCTGCAGCTTATGAAAAAATCTGTTATGAATTCAAATCGTTTCAATGCATTACTGGTAATTGTCTTATTATCCTTTACTTCTTTCGGTTACTGTAGGGAGAGAAAATGGGAAACTCCATGTCCAAGTATATCAGTTGGAACTGTCTTTTCGGTAATTGATGGAGAGTTGGGTGTGAATAATTATGTTTCAACCAGTAACAGGGCGTATGTGGAATTAAAGATTGACGATTATGCGGGACCGTTCTTTTGGTATACTGCAAAAGTAGATATGAGTGTACGAGCAGTTTTTAATAATTATACATATGGTCAAGCTTACAATATTACGTTAACAGTTGAAAATAACCACTATGGAGGTTTTGGAAATTTTATCGATTTACAAAAGCATCTTGTGAATACTCCATATGCACGTGGTGTTGAAGTGACTATTACAGGTGTGAGTATTGTAAACAACGAAGCAACAGCCCCTGATATCACTGAAGTTCCGGGTAACCTAAGGTTATCTGCATCATTTGAATCAACTAGATTTTATCAGTTAGATGTTAACGAATTTCCCAACATTAATGTTGTCCAAAACCCAATAAGTAATACAATTGATTTTACGTGGAATAATATCGCAACAGGAGTAGAGGAATATGAACTGGAGTGGACCTGGGTTGATAATTATAGTGATCAATCTGTATTGACTATTTTAGATGCTAGCCAGATAGCCTTTAATCTAAAGGATTTTGATAATAATAATACAAGGATTCAAACAAGTGATAATCATTATTCTATTGCAAATCTGTATGATCGGGGTTATTTAATTTATAGGATTCGAAATGTTGGTAGGTTTATTTCTAACCATACCTCCACCAGTCTATCGGTTGATGAAATAGTTAGGCATAACCTTTATGGTAAATGGAGTGGACAGCAATCTCCTAATGTAATATCAGATTGGGACTATATAGCGCTAGATGGACATAGGGAAAATTTAAATTGGCAATTTCAAACCTCCTATGCAGAGCAGGGAAAAAAAAAGGAAATCGCATCTTATTTTGATGGGTCGCTAAGGAACAGACAAACGGTTACAAAGGTGAATAGTAACGAGAAA
>NZ_JBKCVI010000209.1:0-4827 GCF_046317795.1 Flavobacterium sp.
GATTATCCTGAGCACAAGAGAAAAAGAAATCTTGCGACTCGTTGCCGATGGAAAATCATCACAAGAAATAGCCGATATCCTTTGCATTGGAAAAAATACTGTGGATACCCACCGCAAAAACATCATCAAAAAGTTTAACATCAAAGGTAAAAATGAGTTCTTTCGGTTTGCCATAGAACGCAAATACGACTTCATGTAAGAATACAACCCAATAAAACAGTAAAAAATCACCATTAGTGGTGATTTTTTTTTGGATTCTATTCAAGTACTTTGACCTGTACTAATATAAAGTTTTGTTTAGTTAAAAGAAACAACTGCTAGCAAATATTTAAGAATCATTTTATTGAAAGGGAACAAAAAAGTAAAGGGATAGAATATTTTGATAAATATTATAGTCCTATCCAAAACCATAAGCAACAAACTAATAAAAAAAAATAATAAAAAAAATAACGTTTTAATAAAAAGCAAAATTTATGAAAAATCAAGAAATCAACAACCAAACGACACTATTTCGTTTTGTAAGTCTGCGAAGCGCAGAACTTACTAAAAAAGAAAATCAAAACAAACGTTTTATTTTTCATCCTGACAGTCAAACTGGTGCATTTTTCAATGCAGTAATGAACAAAGACACTAACACAACCAAATGGGATGCTATGCGCTCGGCAGAAGGAAATATTTCTACATTTGAAGATGAAAAAGCAATTGAAGTAATCAATCCAGATTATTTTAAATTAGCCGATTGGATTGCCAGAAACAAAAGCACTTTAGACCCAAAAGAATTAGGAGAAAAAATTAATGGACTTGATCTTTTAGACCCAACATTTGAACTAAATCTTTGGGATAATTTATTTCATCAAGTACTTACTCAAAAAAGTTTCTATGTGAAAGAAGCAATTATCCAACTGCTTGTATTTAATAATATCCTTAAAAATAAATCCTTTTTTATAGGAAAGGGATTTGAAGCTGAAATAGCTAAACAGTTGGTATCGGCAAAAGTGGTATTACCAGTAGAATTATTTGAAGAAAATATAACTTCTTCAGGCAATAACTCAACTAATCAAAAAGTTGCCGAAAGAGAAAAAGAATTAGCAGGATTTATTCCGCAGGAAATGTTGGAAGCAAAAGAAGTAGCAGAAGCCAAAATTACTTCTGAAAACATAGAATATCTTTTATCAGAACTCAAAAATATAGAAACAGAACAATATAAGGCTTACGAAGAAGCATACAATAAAGAATTAAAAGCGTATCAAGAGCAAATAAAACCTGCCATTATAGATTATCAAAAAAGATACAAAGAAGCACAAAGAAGACTTTGCGAAAAGCCGAAAGATGAAAATTACAATCCTGATGATATTTGTAACCAACCAGATATTGATTATCCTGAACTTCCTGAATTTGTGTTTAATTTTTCCCAAGAATCTGAAATTAATTCTTTGAGAGAAAAACTTTCTGAAGATAGTTTTGTTGAACTTTCTAATCAACTAGATTTAACAAAAGTAAAAACTTTTAATGAACTCAAACAAAATTTAGAAAATAAATTAAATACAACGCATAAAAAAATTGTTGAGAAAACACAAATCTCAGAGCAAGTACTCGCTTTCGGAGATACTGCTATTGCTTTAAAAGGTAATATAATACAATCAAATGATTTTACCTTTCGAATTTGCACCAATCGTTTGGCTAATGGTAATGTAAGTCCATATATGACCATCCAACTCCCTAATTCCAACTACACTGTTCAGCAGTTTATTTATCATTTGCATTACAGTAATGGAAGTTCAGGCACCAGCGGTTATTTTAATCAGTCTTTTAATGGAAATGTACTGACTTTGAGTAATATGTATAACAATGACTTGCCGTTTTCTATTAACGGCGTTGTAACAGGAATATCAGGTTACATTATTTTTACTAATGGACAAACTTATACTTTTGAAGTAAGTCCTTTCAGTTTATTGAGCTGTTCACCTTTAGGTAAATTAGAAATCAAAGGAGGAACTAATACAGGTGGAAACGATAACACCGATGATAACTCATTTATTCCAAATGCTTTTGGGTATAGACAATTAGGAATTGCCGATTATAAAAAAGTAGTTTCAAAAATCTGTAAATATGAAGTTGGTGAAGTAGCTCATATTGAAAATGTGATGGCTCGTGAATTAAGAGAAAAAAGCACTACAAAATTTCACCAAACCCAAGTGATAGAAACTGAAAGTAACGAAATAGAAACCGAAAAAGTTATTGACACAGCTACTACCGAACGTTTTGAAATGCAAACAGAAGTTGCAAAATTGATGCAAGAGCAAAAACAATTTGCAGCTTATGCTGATGTAAAATCATCTTGGGGAAACACAACTTTAGATGCTGGTGCAAGTTACGCTTCCAATGTTTCTAAAGAAGAAAGTAACAGGCAAGCGGTAAACCAAGCCAAAGAAATTACACAACGAGCAATGGAGCGTATCGTTTCAAGAGTAAAGAATGAAAAAACGGTAAAAACTACCGATGAATTTACAGAGGTTAATACACATATTTTTGACAATACCGAAAGCGGTGAACACGTATCAGGTGTTTTCAGGTTCATTAATGCCATTTACAAAAATCAAATTTATAATTATGGTAAACGATTGATGTATGAGTTCATGATTCCACAGCCAAGCAAACTACATCGCTTGGGTATTGCAGTAAGTCAAAGTAATATAAATTCTACCACGATTGAAAAACCAATTGACCCAAGAATAAATTATCCAAGTTTTGGTGCTATTAATGAAAATAATTACCAGTTATTAGCTTCCAAATACAATGCAGATGTAAATCAATTTCCAAAACAAGAAATGTATGTAGGCAAATCTATTGAGCATTTTTCTCAAAATACAAATACTGGATCAACAAAAACTATGACTATAAAAGTTCCTGATGGTTACTATTCAGAAAAAGCCAATGCTAATATTACAGGTATGATTGTAGGAAGTAATGGAGGTTGGGATAAAAGAGTACTGATTAGTATTGGTGATATTACTTTTAATTCCGTACCATTAAGAATTGACAATACACCATTTCTTACTATCAAAAAATATTTTGATGAAGTTCCAGTAGCAATTTCAATAACAAACTATCACACCGTTAACATTACAATTAATGTACTTTGTAAAATTGACCCAGAAAAAATTGAAAAATGGCGAAAAGAAACCTTTGAAGCCATTCTAAAAGGATATTACAATCAATTACTAGAATACAACCAATCTATTGCCGAAGCTAAAGCAACAGGTGTTCAAATTATTGACAGTAATCCTTTATTCTACCGTCAAATTGAACAAAATGTATTACGACAAAATTGTATTTCTTATTTGTTAGACCATTCTACAAATCCTAATAATTACAAACAATTTGGTTTACCAATGTATGACACCAATGCTACATTTACCAACTTTCAAGTAAACTTGGATAAAAAAATGGACGATTACGGTAGTTTTGCCAAATTTATGGAACAAGCGTTTGAGTGGAATTTAATTAGTTACAATTTTTATCCGTATTATTGGGCAAACAAAGACGAATGGAAAGATTTGTACCAGTTTGAAAGCAACGATGCCATTTTTCGTAGTTTTATGCAATCGGGTATGGCTCGTGTAATTGTAACCGTAAAACCGGGCTTTGAAGATGCCGTAATGCATTATATGGCATTTGGTCAAATTTGGAATGGTGGACAAATGCCAGTTCTCGGAAATCCTTTATACCTTTCTATTGTAGATGAGCTAAAAGAACAAGAATACGCTGTAGAAGAAACGTGGACAACGACACTACCAACTAATTTAATTGCCTTACAAAAAAGTGGTGTAGCCGTTTATGCAGAAGGATTGCCAACATTAGATACTTGCGAGGCACAAAAAGACTTACCATTAGTAAAAAACGGAGCAAAATTAGGTGTTAAAACAACAATTTAATAATAGTAAAAGTGTATGAACTGAAAACCAGTTCATACACTTTTTTAAATATCAGAAGAATATGAACAGCGAAAAATTAGCATGGTTTCGATCAAAAGGAAAGCTCTTACTAGCAAAATTTGACAGGTTGGCAAAGATTGGGGATAAGAGGAAAGAGGAGGATGACAAAAAAATAAATGAATTTGAAAAAGACTTTATACCTGTTGTAAATATAGACTTTTCATTAATTGGAAAAAAAAGTGAATATGACTACAAAGGTTTTATTGTCATTGACACAAACGAAGACCTTCAACTATCTAATAGTATTGATACAAACAAAAGAATCCAAAAATTAAAAATTATAAAACTATTTAATGAAAATGCAGTCGTTCCTTTTAAAATAACAAAAGGAAATAAAAACGCAAATGATAATGATGGAATTATAAATATCGTTTCAGAAGGTATAGAGGTTCTAACAAAAAAATCAATAAATATAGAGCTTGATGAAACAATTGCAATAAAAGTTTCAAGTAAAAATTTAAAACAAAATGCTAAAATTGATTTTTTTGCAAGTGATGATGGTGGTTTTTTTGACAGCAAAGGGCTACAAAATATTTTTTGTGGAAGAATAATGTTTATTGCAGGTTCATCTAAAGTAGGTTTAAAATTAACCAAAAATATTGAAGAGTTGCCCGAAGTGAACGACACTCAAATACTTCCATATCCAGAATATACATATAATCATCCTGAAAAGTCGTTTGAAGTTGCAAATAAATTCCAAAACCCTGGAGGCATGTGTTATGCAATTTCTATGGCAAGGGTAGCAAAAGCATATAAAGATATACTGCGATTTAGTCCAATTAAAGTTGAAACGAGCGGACAAGACTATTTGTATTCAGGCACTGTAGTTACT
>NZ_JBKCVI010000210.1:0-8955 GCF_046317795.1 Flavobacterium sp.
ATAATAGCCTGAATTAATGGTGCAACACCTTGAGCGGTTTGAATTGCTGCATTTACTTCATCGGGTGTTACTTCAATACTCTCTAAAGAATTTTTGTTATTCATATAAGAGCTATAAAAGCGCACTGCAACACTTTTAGTGCTATCATTATCCGAAACGTTTGTAAAGCCTTTACGCTTTAACGCTGCAACCATAGCAGGCTTTAAAGGTGCTAAAGTTTCAAATGAAATTTGCCCTACTTTATCACGAACAATTGCAATTGCAGAAGAAATTTTATTTGATACAATGTTTACAGTGTTTTGAGTACTTTGATAAACTGAAGTAGCTGCATTTTTCATACGTTGCCAAAATGTTTGGCTATCTTCGCCACGTTGTTGGGCTGCATTCCATTGATCAATAATTGACTGTGGTATGTTGTATTTTTTTACCCATGCCTGAAGCATATCGGATAAATCTTTTTTAATTAGGCTTTTTTGGCTTAACGGAAGCATGTTATATTTATTCCAATCAGGAAGACCTGAAATAGGGTTTTTAGGAAATAACGAGCTATCAGGTAAATCTGAAGGCATATCGTTTGTGCCTGTATAAGGGTTGTAAGTCATTGTTTTGTGTTTTAATAAAAAACCCCCTCTTTTTAAAGAGAGGGTTTTTTATAATTAATAAACTATTTATTTACAATTATGCACGTGAAGTGCTATATGACTGAACAAATGAGGTTAAGCTAAAGCCTGTTGCTTCTGCAATTGATTGAAACAATAAAGTTGTTTCTTGATCAATTGTAATAATGTTCGTAAAAATACGAATATCATTTTGATTTTGTAAATCACTTTTGTAGTCATTCGGTGTGAAGCTATCACTTGTAAATTTACCAAACAATGTATTATGAACGATCTCAACAGCCTGACTAAATTGTGATTGATTTGCAACGTCATCAATTGTCATTTTGTTTTGGGTCATTGTTAGGATTGATCCTTGTGAAGCACGTAATAAATTTACATATGGAACTTGTGGGCATTCAACATCAATTGTATCAGTGTTACCACCGTTAGCATAAGTGTAACGGATACCTTTACCTGTTGGTGATACAGCTAAAGAAAAAGTAGTACCTGAAGGTAAAGACTGCGCAACAATTTCTTTATATGAACTTTCTTTATCTAAAATACCAAATAAAGGTACAGGTAAAATTGCGGCAATATTAGCACTGTTACGTGTAATATTTAATGTAAATTGTGCGGCTGCAACAGGCGCACGAAATGAAGCGGTTGGTGTTACCAACGGAGGGTTTGAAGTATTCATTGCGGTGTTTGTGTTAATTTCATTGGCAATTAATGTTTTAACCGTTTCAGGAGTGATTGAAGCGCTTGAAAGGTCAACAGTTGAAGCCTCTGATATTGATTTAAATAAATGGTTTAATTGTTTTTTGTTCATTTTTTCAATTGCATCAAGTTGTTCAATCGAAGCAGAGCGTAAAACTTTAACCAAATGATTTTTCTGTGTGTTATTCATCTGATTTAAATTTTTAAACTGTTTCTAAACTTGTTTTTACTTTTGCAACTACATTATCAACAACTAATTCTTTAAGAACTGAAGCGATTAAAAAAGCGATAGCAACGCTAATTACCATTTCCCAATTGATTTTCATTTTGTTTTTTGTTTAAGATTTATAAAATAATTAAGCCCCTAAATTAAGGGGCTTAAATGAATTAATAAATATGTTAAACGGTTTAAACTATCACTTTTTAGGTAATATTTTTTTTATAACCTTTTTAACGGCTGCTTTAACTTTTGAAGGCTTTTTTGCTTCTTTTGAAGCTTCTTTTATGATCAGATCACTGTTATTGTGTGCTTCACAAAAATATAATTTTGTTTTGTCATCATAATGAAGTGCGCTTCGTTTTGAACATACTGAACAGGTAAACATTTGATTTAAGTTTTAAATGTGAATAATTTGCTAATGTACTAAAAAATTCTTATAACTACAAATTAGCGCAATTTTCAACTGCGCCAATTCGGTTAGTTATGCGGCATTAAAACGACCGCATAACACGGGCTAAGCAAAATTAAATTTAAAAGCCCTCGCACTGTAACTCGGTATTAGTTAAAGCAAAAAATAAATTCTGCAATTCATGTATGTATTTGATAAAACATATTTGCACTTCTCGGTCGGTATAATACACACAAACATTATCGTGAGTAATCTCTATAACAAAAGTATGTATGTTATAAAACCTCCTAAATCCTATTTTACTATGTGGTTCAAAACCTAATTTAAACAACCATTCCTCTGTTATTTTTATAGGCAAATATGTTTTTTCGCCATTTTCTAATGCCCTTAAAGTTCCCCAATTTGCTTTAACAGGGTGCTTTGTTCTTGATTCAATAATGTTTCCTATTCTTAATTCTGTACTTTTCATATCTACGCTTTTTTAAATTTAACTTCGCTTAGCCCGATACCGTTATAAGGAAATAATTTTTTTATAATGAAAAAAGTTTTTACAGTGTATATCCCTATACTGTTTTGTTATTCGGTTAAAACCATTATCAGTAGCTTCAGTTTTTTCACGTACATCATTAAACGCTTCAATTACTTTTGGAAATTCACTGAATTTTTTGTATATCTTATTAGGATCATCTTTAGTTTTGAATAGTACTAAAAAATCAATACTGTTCAAAATATCAACAGGTACTTTACTAAGGTTATGAAATACAAACACGTTTATATTTTGTGTGTGATGCCTTCTATATATGTGCGCCATAATATCTAATGGTGAGCTACCTGAAGCACTGAAAAAAGTTGTTGCTTCTTCAAATATTACATTGCATTTTGAAGGCGGTGCAGTTGAAGTTGGCACGAATTGTAAAAATTCTTCACGGCTCATTAACCGCTTCACTTCATTTTTAAATTCTCTATACTCTAAATTCACATCATTAATGTAATTTTTACGGTGGTGAAATTTTTTTAGAATTTCATTTTTTATAAAAAAACTTTTGCCTCTATCCTGTGAGGCGCAAACAATAAAATTTTTCATAGTTCATCAATAAATTTAAATAAAACGTACAAAATAAATAACCCCGCAATAACAGCGTATATTTTAGCTAATATCATCTTTTACCTCACTTTCTTTTTTAGCTGCTAAAGCATCCTGAATATTTCCACCATAACTAATTCCTAACATTAAAATAAATGCGGTCATGGGGTTCATTTTTTGAAATACGAATTGTGCCATGTGGTCCGCAATTTCTTTTAAATTATCTTTTTGATCTTGTGTTAATTTAATATCCTTTGCTTTTAGTTTCTTAATATCAGGGTAAAGATACCCACCAATTTTTATAAATGCTAAAGGCATGATAAAATCAATAAACGCTAATAACATGTAGCCGTTTATCATGACCTTAAATTGTTGTTGTTGCGGTTTACTTAAATTTGTTGCCTGATCAACTGAAACCTCTTTAAATTCTTCTTCTTTAAATTCTTCATTCGTTTTATTTTCATTTACAAACGAACTAAAAATATTTTCATCATTCGTTTCAGGCTCTTTATATTCAATTAATGTTTCTTTTGTTTCAATAGGTGTTTCCTTCGTTTCAGTTTCAATAATATTGATTTGACTGTTAGGTATATCAATTGTATCACTGTTATTATTAGGTAACTCCACATGATCAATAGTAACATCATTATTAATGATAGTATTATTATTTTCATTTACTTCTTTTTTCTTTTTATATGGACCACGTTTAACACCCGCTTTTACGCCTCTATTTGTTTTGGCTGCTTTTACAACTTTAATTATTTTCTTTTTATTTGCCATGATTAAAAATTATTTTCAAATTTGGTTTTACATTTTTGATTTTCGCCATTGATATAGTATAATACCGTTTCAATTTTATTAGTCTTAAAATTAAATCTTAACACTGATTGAATAATACGGTTTATTACAATTCCTTTATCCTTTGCTTCATCATAAATTCGCTTTATGAATAAATCAACCGTTTCACTATTATCACTTAACTTTTGAGGTTTAGAAGTTATTTGAACGACCTCAGTCGATCCCTTCAATATACCTTCACCATAAGTAATTAATTCATCACGTTCATCATTTGCACGAAATTCACCTATTTCAATTTCACTAAAGCCAAAACTTTTTTTCATTGCTGGCTTTAGCATCATTTTTATCATGTTATCTATTAGCATAATTATTTTCTTTTAAGTTTGTAGATTTTTGTTGGTATCCTTTTTTCATACATTCGCTTAACTTCATAAGTCAAAAAATTTCGATTGACTAATAAATTTAAAATCCTGTTTACATAAGGCAAACTAAAATTTGTTTTTTCTTTTGCTTGCTTTAACGTTAATTCATTATTTTCAATAAATAATGTTTTGATTTTTTCAATACTCATTTTTTCGCTTTTTCATTTTTCGTTATTGGTTTATAAAATTGATTTGTATATATTTTAATTTTGTTTCCTTCGTTTAAAACTTTACAAATATAGTATAAACGGTTTAAAGTAAAAAATTCAATTCCCTTTTTAATTGCTTCTTTATCCGTTTTAAATGAATATTTATAAACATTTACCTGTTGATCCATAAAGGCGTTTGCATGAATTTCGTAATTAAATTTAACGGGCATAATATTTAATTTTTGATAAAAGTTGCTTTTTATATTTAATTATAAATAACCAATTATTAAATGTGAATTTTGAATATTTTTGAATTGAATTTAAAGTCCATAATCTATCAATATAATTCATATCATCTAATCTCTTTTTTATTTCGTTATTTGTCATATTAATCCTTTTGTTGTTGTTTGTCTACTAAAATTAAAATCCCTTACTTTAAAATCAAAATCCTCAACCTGTATTAAATTTGCTTTTCTGATCAGTTTTTTAATTGGTACTATTTTATAATTTAAATCCAATTCATTTAACTTTTGCTCAACTTTTACCAAATTATCTTTACCCGAAAAAAAAACCGCATCAACCCAATAAAAAAAGAAGTTTTTTGGATCAATAACATTTATAAGTTGTTTCATTATCTGATCCGTATCATAAGCCACTTTAAAAAATATCCCTTCAGTATTTTCACTTTTAATTGTTAGCGGTTTACCTTTTAAAATTCCATTCTCATAAGTAAACATTGTTTGCTGTTTTGCCAATGCGCCCAAACTCATTAACCTAATTTTTTTATCAATATTCAAACCTTGTTTGTAAATCTCATAACTAATAAAATCATTTTGCCACGCAAAACGCCAATATGCGCTTTTTAAATCTACCTCATAAACATCTTTTTTGTAATACACTGATTTTTTAAAAGATAGATTTAATTTATTGTATCTTATTGTTTTATCAAAAGGATATGATATTTTATTTTGTTCAATGTGATCTTTTACGGTTTTTATAAAGTTTAAACCTTTAATGTTTTTTAATTTGTTAGGATAGTAAATATATTTATAGTCCCCTTCAATTATCTGTATTTTTGAACTACTATAAATTATATTAAAATTACATTCATTGAATTTTAAATCATTCAATACATAATCAAAATCATCTTTTGATTTTAAAATCATTTCTCTTTATCTATATCTACACTAAAACTTAAGTTATTGTAATCAATAGTAATATAGAAACTATCATTGCTATCCATAAAATTAACCGTTGTTACTTCGTCAATTTTCTGATAAATATCAATTAAAATATCATTTAAAACACCTAATTTATTTTTATTATTTATCCAGTCTTTAGCATCTTTAGTTTGCCATGCCGAAAAATAAGGGCTTTTAGTTATTCCCTTTTGATTTGATTTAATTTTTTTTACATAATTTCTTACTTTATATCCAAATCTATTCTGTAATTGGTTAATTGCCTTTGAATAAGAAGTATTGTTTTTAGTGATCTTATTTTTTAAAATGTTTTTAACGGTTGAAACTTTACGTTTCTTACCTTCAAATTTGATGAATTTATTTTCATCTTTTTTATTTAATAATTCAATTTCATTTAATACCTTTTTATTCTTTGATCTAAGATATTTTACTTTGCCTCTTAACTTTTTTTCTGTTTTAGAAATTTGCTTTTTTCGGTTTGCCATAATTCACGCTTTAAAAATTTTAAATGATCTGAATATGAAAGTTTAATTTTTTGGATTAATTTATTTTTTTCAAATTTCTTTTTACTTAGAAAAATTAACCGCTTTTGTATATGATTAATTGAATTAATCAAGTATTGAATTTCATCTATTTGCATAAGTGAGTTAAAAAAAGCGGGCATAATACCCGCTTTTAATTAGTGAATGATTTAAAATTAAGCAGTTAATACTTTAAAATTCTTAACTTTTTTGCCGCCTTCTAATTTAGTGAAGCCGCCTACTTCAATACGTATTTCAGTACCAATTGCAACTAATTCTAATTTTTTAATTAATTCATAATTACGTGGTAAATGTTTTTTAACACCTTCAACTTCTATTTGAAATGTTTTTTCTTTACCTTTTGGCGACCCGTCCTGATTTTTTGACTTAAAATCAATATCCTGAACTGAACATAAAATGCCTTCAATTGCGTCACCTTCATCGGTTAAATGTGCAAAATCTAATTTTTCAATTTCGCTTAATTCAATTTCATTTTTAAATTTACTTTCTTGCTTTTTCATAACTTTATTTGTTTTAATTGTTTTTAAATAGTTTATTATTTGTTCAGTTGTCATACTTTCTTCTAAAGGGTGGCAAGCCCATTGTAACCCGCAAACCTCAACTAAACGAATGATTTGCGGATTTTTACTATACATAGCCGTTAACCTATGTAAAAATTCGGTTTTATCTACGCCAATTAATAATTGATTTAAATTGTTACTACTCATTTTAATTTAAAATTTTAAAAAATTCATTTGGTAATTGCATCACATTTAATTTGCGGTTGCCATCAATATACATGAATATAATGTTAGTACCGTGAAAATAATATGATCCTGATTTACCGTTATATTCAAATAAATGAAATGTAGGTGTAAACGTTACAATTGATTTATCTAATGTTTCAGCAGTAAAAATACTTCTCTTTTGATGTTCAAATAACACCGTTTTAATTACATTTTTCATATTCGTTTATTTGGTTTAATTGGTTATTTTCTTTATTTTTTTTAATATCATTCAATACAATTCTTACAGGTACATACACCGCACTACTCCAGTAATTAATGATCCTATCATTTTTATTGTAAAACCCTAATCCAAAATACTTATCAATTATTAATTCTTTACCTTCGCCCGCTGCAATTCCTGTTAATAGACCTATAAAAAACGCTTTTACAGGCTTTTTTGGTTGCAAGTATATACAAACATCATGTGAAGTGTGTGAGATGAACTGAACAGCGTAAAAATGCTTCACATCATCATTGTTTTGTGCGCTGCATTTTGTACTAAATGCAAGTATTAAAACTAATACTACAATAATTAACGTTGCTATTTCGTGCGCATATTTTTCAATTTTACTTTGATCATATTTTTCACTTAATGAATTTTCTTTATACTGAAACCCTAAATCATTTGCTATTTGGTTTACTTCTGCATTTGATACGTTTTTATTCCGGAATAAGAATTTTCTTAAACGCCTGTTTTGTGGCTGTGTGTAAAGTTGTTTCTGTTTTTTCATGATATTAATATTATTTGAACTAAAGTTAATACATCATTTTGATCTTTTGCCCATTGTTTAAAATTATTTTCTGCATCACTAAAACACGTTGCTTTAAATGATCTACTGTTAAAAACAGGTATCAAAATTCCTTCGCTTTTGTAGGTTAATAAAAATTCTTTCATTTTATTTAATTTTGGTTATTTCTAATTTGGTTACTTCCATAAAACGTGCCTCATGTTGCAATTCTTTTGTTGCTATGGCGTCCTTTGTTGCGTTTATAATATTAAACGCCTCTAATTCGAATTTCATTTCGTGCGTGTTGTTAAGGATCATTATTATTGCATATAAATTCATATTTCTTCAAGTCTTAAAACTGTAAAATTATTTTTTATAAATGTTTCAGATATTTGCATAGCTTGCTTAAAAGATAATGCATGAAATGAATAAGTCATTTTTGCAAAAGGTACTTTAATTGACTGTATCTGTATTTCAAATTTTTTCATAATTTTTCTTTTAATGCTCTGTAAGTTTGATAATTGATTTTGTCGATTGAATAATTATTAATATCATGCTTCATTACATAATCCATCAATACGTTGAATGATATTGAAACCTTTAAAATCTGATCCTTGTTTATGAAGTTACTAAATTGTGCGTTATGTTGCACTAACTTAAAATAATGTTTTGTTGCCATATTAATAACCTTTATAAAAAATTTTTATTACTTCCAATTCCTGATACCACTCTAATTTAAATGTGCTGATAAACTTTTTTTGTTGACCACACCAACAAAAATAAACCTCTGTTCTGAATGATATGCTATCCTGTTTTGCACGTGCAAACACATCAATAAAATTATTTCTTTTTTTCATGATTAGTTAAGGTAAAAGTTTGTATTTTGTTTGCCACACTTTAATAAACCTATGTATGCAGTTTCTAATATATCATTTTTTTGATGTATGTATATAATTGGTATAATAAAACCTTGTGATCCATTATTTAATTTTATTGTGATGTGTTCGCAGTTAATCATCTATCCTTACAGCTAATTTATTAATACTAAAATCAATTACAAAGTCAAAATTATTATCAGTAAATAACTTTATAAAATTACTAGTTATCATCTTATCAATTGAATGAATGTAAATATAACTATTTGTTTTACCCGTGATCGAATAACCACTATAAACTTTTACAAGTTCTTCAATTTTTTCGATCTGTTTTGTTTTTTCATTTTTCATAATTAATGATTTATTATCACATTACGAATGTACAAATTAAATCTAATATACAATACAATAAACTAAATAAAGATATTAACAAGATATTAACACAC
>NZ_JBKCVI010000211.1:0-7217 GCF_046317795.1 Flavobacterium sp.
CTTCTATTCTATCCAAAGATTGGGAAATTAATTTTCTGCAATGTTATCCTAATGGTTTTTTGAAATATACTGATTTATGCAATATTTTGCAATTGACTGCTGCAGCTCATGCTGAACTTGGGGGAATAAGTTTTAGAGATATGCAAGAGTTTAACCAAGCATGGGTTTTAAGCAGAATGCGAGTTGAGATAAACCGTTTACCTAAATGGCGTGATGCAATAACGGTAAAAACTTGGATTAATTCATTGGAAAATTCACGTTCTATTCGTTGCTTGGAAATGTATATTGGAGATGAAAAGATAATTGGTTGTGAAACGTTTTGGGCAGTTTTTAACACTTTAACGCGACGACCCGAAAATTTGGCTTTGGCTCACGAACATTTTCAAAAATTTCCACAACGGGCAACTTTATCTCCTTTTAGCAAAATTGATTTTCAACTCAATATGATACCAGTGGCAAATCATAAAGTTAAACTTTCGGATTTGGATATTGTCAATCATGTAAATAGTGTGAAGTATTTAGAGTGGTGTTTAGATATAATTGATTGTGATGTAATTCAAAATCAAAAGATTGAAAGTTTTGAAATGAATTATCTCAAAGAACTTTCACTTCATGATGAAGTTAAAATGAGTCAGAAAAAAAAGGAAAATTTTGTTACTTTCAGTATCCAGAAAGATGAAAAAGCTAACTTTGCCTTGCAAATAATTTTGAAAAAATAATGGCTCTAATCTCTTAGAGCCATTAACTTATTTTTTCACTACCAATCTAAAACCTTCACCGTGAATGTTAAGAATTTCAACTTCTGGATCTTCTTTTAGATATTTACGAAGTTTAGCAATATAAACATCCATACTTCTAGAAGTAAAATAATTATCTTCTCGCCATATTTTTGTTAAAGCTAACTCTCTCGGCATTAAATCATTTTCGTATATAGCCATCATTTTTAATAATTCAGACTCTTTTGGAGATAACTTAATTGGTTCGTTATCACCAAGTTTTAGAAAACGTAGTTTAGAATTTAAAAGAAATTTACCAATTTGGAATTCAAATTTAGCAGGTTCGTTTTTATTCTCAACTGCTTTTCTTTGAATAATAGCTTTTATTTTCATTAACAAGACATCAGAATCAAACGGTTTATTTAAATAATCATCTGCACCCACTTTGTATCCTTTCATTACATCTTCTTTCATTGACTTTGCAGTTAAGAAAATCAATGGAATATCTTTATTTTTTTCTCTAATTTCTTTGGCTAAAGTATAACCATCTTTATAGGGCATCATAACATCCAAAATGCACAAATCAAAATTGTCTTTTTTAAATTTTTCGAAACCTTCCATACCATTTTTGGCTAAGGTTACATCAAAATCGTTCAACGATAAAAATTCTCTCAAAACTATTCCAAAGTTTTGATCATCTTCTACTAGCAATATTTTTTTATTATTTTCCATAGTTTTTTAATTTATGAGTGGGACTTTTATTATAAATGTACTTCCTTTTCCTTTTTCGCTTTCAACAAAAATTTCACAATCGTGATCTTCAATAATTCTTTTAACATAAGCTAAACCTAATCCATGCCCTTTAACATTATGAACATCACCAGTGTGTTCGCGGTAAAACTTTTCAAATATTCTTTTTTGGGCAGCTTTTGAAATACCAGTACCATTATCTTTAATTTTAATGAAAATAAATTCCTTAACATTCTCTGTAGAAACATTTATAATAGGTGTTTCAGGTGAGTATTTAATGGCGTTATCTAAAATGTTTACTAATACATTAGTAAAATGCATATCATTTAATAAAACTGTAGTTCTTGTTGCTGCTAAATTTTGAGTAATAGTTCCACCTCTGTCTTCAATTATTAAATGTACATGTTCAACAGCATCTTCAATAATATCATGAATATTATTTGATTTCTTTTTAATTTCTAATTCTTTCTTTTCAAGTTTTGAAATTCTTAAAACATTCTCCACTTGAGCATGCATTCGTTTATTCTCATCTCTAATCATTTGCAAATAGCGTTGCACTTTGTCTTTATCAACAATTACTTTTGGATTTTTGATAGCGTCTAATGCTAAATTGATAGTGGCTATTGGGGTTTTAAATTCGTGTGTCATATTATTAATGAAATCTGTTTTTATTTCAGAAATCTGACGTTGTTTAATCAATTGGCTTAAAGCACTAGAATATGCTATTATTATTACTAAAGTAAATATTATTGATAAAATACAAATTCCTATTAGTTCAGAAAAAAGGAACTTCTTTTTCTGGGGAAATGTGATTAATAATTGGTATTTATTAGTGTCTTCATTATCATCAAAAATTGGAATAGAATAGGTAGATGATCTATCATAAACAAACCGTTCTGATTTAATTTTTGTTGCTAATCCATTACTATAGACACTATACTCAAATGGTGTTTTAACGCCAAATTCATTAAGTTCATCTGTTAGTAATTTCAATAAAAATTCATTTGAAATTCTTTCTTGTATTGGCTTTAAAGCGGCAATATCTTTATAGGAAATTTCGAATAAAGTTTTATCTAACAAATCTAATTGTCCTGATTTTTCAATTTTTACATCAGGAGTTATTTTTTGCTTTATACTTGAATTATCAATATTATCATTATAAATTTCTGTTTTTCGTTTAGAAGACAAATTTTTTATTTGTTTTATACTGTCTAACTTTTTATCAAAGAACGATGGTGTAATTCCGTAATCTTCTGAAATTATACTATTGGAGTATATTATTGTTTCATTTGTTCTTGAATCTCTTTGATAATAGCCAAATTCCAAAAAATCACTTTTTTCAGGAATTTTTCCTGTACTATCTTTTAACCTGTTGTAGGTTTCATAAAAAGTATAAACTTCTTTCTTTTGAATTTTATCAGCGACATTACCAAGAACTTGTTTTACATGATATTTAAATTGTTCTTCATTATTTTCAAATGATTTATCAAACCAATATACTTGCACAAGAATTATACCAATCAAGGATAAACTCATTAATAGTATAAGCAATCGGAAAAACAATTTATTCATAACACAAATTTAGGATTTTAACATTTATACTATGAATACATTAACCAAAGATTAACATTTTGTCAAAAAATTATAGATTATTTAATTTTTTAAGAATTTCATCAACTTGATTTTCAGTATCCTTAATAGTAGAATTTTGAATTACGAAGTCGCTTTTTAAAACCCTTTCTTCGTCTGTCCATTGGTTTTGAATTCGTTTTAAAATACTTTCCCTATCCGTTTTATCACGTTCTAAAACTCTTTGAATACGAGTTTCGATTGGTGCAGTAACGGTAATAATGAAATCACAATATTTATAACTGCCGCTTTCAAACAATATGGCAGCTTCTTTAACTATCAATGGAGAATTTTTATGTTTTAACAACCATTTATCAAAATGTTTTTTGACTAATGGATGAACAATGGCATTCAATTTCTCAAGTTTAGCTGAGTTGTTGAAAACAAATTGTGCCAATTTTACATTATTTAGTTTTTCTTCATCAAAAATAGTATTGCCAAATTCCTTTCTAATTTCATTCAACACTTCATTTGATTTCATTATTTTTTTTGCCTCATCATCAGCAATATAAACAGGTATTCCCAATGATTTCATATACTTTGCAATCATCGTTTTTCCGCTTCCAATACCACCTGTTAATCCAATTATTTTGGTCATGATGTTTTCTTAAAAAATAATTCTGGGAAAGCAATTTCAGGTTTTTGCTTCAAAAAAATCACTTTGCAATAGGACTCTAAAAATCCTTTTCCGTAACCTAAAAATTGCTTTGAAACTGCTATTACTGACAAAAAACCTATTTTAATACTATTGTTTTGAATACTTGAAACTAAGAATATGCTAAGGTAATAAACAGCATAACACAATATAGGAAATACTATTCCAAACAATGCCAGAAAAACAGAAGTAGAAAATCCTAAAATAAATAGTGTGGGAAAGAAAAAAGTCAATTTACTATATTCAGGATACCAAGAATCTAAGATAGGTCGAGCTTTTCCAAATTTATAAACTTGCAGTGTAAATTTATTCCAATCTATTCTTCTTTTGTGATAAACAAATGCACTTGGGAAAAGTCTGGTTTTAAATCCTAATTTCCATAATCTAATTGATAAATCTGGGTCTTCTCCAGGATGGATATTTCCAAATCCATTAGAAGCTTCAAATGCCTTTTTTGAAATTCCCATATTAAAACTACGAGGTTGAAATTTAGTTAACTTCTCAGAACCACCTCGAATGCCGCCTGTAGTTAGGAAAGATGTCATTGCAAAATTGATTGCTTTTTGAATATCTGAAAATGAATCTAAAGCGGAATCTGAGCCACCAAAACAGTCAACATAATTTGTTTTTAGTTCATTTTCAACTTCTATGAGGTATTGTTTTGGAATAATACAATCCGAATCAAAAATGATAAAATAATCACCTTTTGCCTTTTTCATTCCAAAGTTTCTAGAATCTCCAGGTCCAGAATTTTCTTTAAAAAAATATGATATGTTTAAAACAGTCTTGAATTTTTCAATGATATACTGACAGGAAATTGATGAACCATCTTCTACAATAACAATTTCATATTCCTTGTCATAATCAGAAACTACTAAACTTTCAAGAAGTTCATTTATTTCTTCTGGTCTATTATAAACAGGAATTATTATTGAAAAAAACATGTCAATTTTTTTAACAAATATAAGGTATTATACAAAAAAAAACCATCCGCTTTGGCGGATGGTTTTAGATATCTATTAAAAAACTATTCTTTAATCACTCTAATAGTTTTATCTTGATTATTAGAAGTTACTTTAACTAGATAAACTCCATTAGATAAATTAGACATATCAACTTGTCCTTGATTAGCGTTTATAGTACTAGCACTTACTCTTTGTCCCAATAAATTAAATATTTCTACATTTGAAATTTCTTGATTATACGATAGATTCAAAGTGTTTTTTACTGGGTTTGGATAATAAGAAAAGTTAGCGTTATCAAAGTCAGAATTGCTTAATCCATCATCTGAAAGACGCAATGTAAATGTTCCTTGTTCTGAGCTATTACTCCATACTTGAATAAAATAGATTGTTCCTGGAGTTAAGCCAGTTAGAACCTCAGATGTAGCAACTGTTAAATTAGAATTACAAGTAGCAGCTACTGCTGTTAGTGCACCACAAGCTCCTGAATAAATATTGAAATTTAATGAAGTCATGGTAGTTGGTGTTACTAAACAAGTAACACTACCAGAAGCTGGTGCTACAAATGAGAACCAAACATCTTGAATTGAACCAAAAAGATCACAAGTTGGTTGTGTCGGACTTACCGTTGCAAATGAATTATCTGAATTATTATCTAACCCATTAACCGAAACATTTAATGCAGTTCCGCAATCTTGATTAGCAACTGCAGGTGGAGTAACAGCAGCACAAGTTACATTCATTGTAAATGCTCCAACACTTCCAACATTGTATCCTTCAACAGTGATATAGTATGTTGTTGTACCATCAGATGCAAAACTAGTTTTTGAATTCAATGTATTTGAAACACAAGTATTATCATCATCATTTGCCGCAACTAAAGTTAAATTACCAGATGTTCCGGTATATACTAAAACTGAGGTATCATATGACGAACCACAAAGATTAACTGTAACTGTTTGTGCTGAACCATTTCCTGTAAACGAATACCAAAGATTTGGAGCATCTAAATCAGCACCAAAACCATCAGGAGCACTATCTTCATCTAAAGTTACTGAAGAAGATGTATCACCTACATAGATGTTACCACAAGTAACTGCAATTGGTGTTGCAAAATTATCATTGGTTGGTGCTGGTGGTGGTGTTCCAATACATACATTAAACGTTGAAGATTGTCCTGCTGTTGCAGTCCAAGTGTAAACTCTCACATAGTAGGTTGTACCAATTGTTAAACCTGTAGGATTACTAATATCAGCATCTGAACATGAACCTGCAACTAATGTCAAACTACTACAATCAGCACCAGTCCAAAGAGAATGATACATATCTGTTGTTGAACCAGCAGCATTTAATATACTAATTCTATGCGTTGTTGATGTGGCAACAAAAGCAAACCACACATCATCATCTTCTGTTCCGCCGCAAGCCGCAGCATCTTGTGTTGAAGCTGTTGCTCCAAGTACAGTTCCTGCAGTTACGGAACCGCAAAGATAATCTGGATTTACCGTTAATGATAAAGCACCAGAACAATTGTCGTTTGCTGGTGGTGGTGGTGCAGTAACTGTCAAAACGCCACTACCAAACGTAGCTCCATCCCAGAAATTACCGTTATTAGGTGCGTTTGCATTAATTCCTCCATAAAAGTATGCTCCTGTATTAAGTCTAATTCTTGTTGCATAATAATAAGTTCCTGGGGCTAAAGTTGCACCTGTAGTTGCTTGATATTCATCATTGTTTCCTTCTTGAGTTTCAACATTAAAAGTTGCTGCGGTCCAATTGGTCCAAGTATTTGGATTTGTGTTAGTTGCACTTGTTCCTAACCAAACTTGAATTCCTGGAGCTTGTCCAGAAGTAACATTTGTCAAACCTCCTTCATAAACTTGACTATAAGCAGTAAAATTTGTTCCTTGTACAATAGATGCTGTTGGTGGCCATTGTAAATTTGCATAATCTGGCGCGTCTGGAGACACAATACCACAAGTTACACTTTTTATTCTACAAGTGGATTGTGCAGCACAAGTTGCGTCTAAATGGGTATAAAATCTAATATTTCCAGCTACAGTTGAAACCCAAGTTACCGTTCCTATTCCAAAAGCTGCAGCAGTTGCACCAGCATCAGTACTAATTGTAATAACATCAGTAGCTATTGAACTTCTAAAAACATACGTTTGACCAAGCGCTACAGTTACTAAAGAATACTCACTAGCATATCCACAGGTAGTAACATTTTGTACTGTGAAACCATCACAATTTGATGTATTTAAGGCAAATGGTGTTCCATCTGGTCCAGGCCATTGTCCATTAACCGAAGTTAAACACTGTGAATAAGACCAAAAAGATCCTAATAAAATTAAAATTAATAGAGTAATTTTTTTCATCATTTTTAAGTTATAAAAGTTAATTGGTATAAATATACTCATAATTCAAAAATCCGCAAATATAATTAGCAGATTTTTTTTATTTTAAATTATAACATTCATTTAAATACTTGGAACTAAAATCATT
>NZ_JBKCVI010000212.1:0-5957 GCF_046317795.1 Flavobacterium sp.
TTTATTACAATCAAGGTTATGAACCCCGCGGTTTTCATTTTATCAAAACTATTGATAAAAATGGATTTTCATAATCCAATAAAAACCTATTTTTGTTTCATCAACGAAAAGCACCTTGAGTTTATATAAAAATCTTTTTAAACAAACACTTATCTACGGATTAGCCACGGTTTTACCGCGGATGATTAGCTTTTTGCTGAATCCATTGTATGTTGACCAATTGCCCAAACAAGAATTTGCTGATGTATCTATTGTCTTTGCTTGGCTTGTGTTTTTCAACGTGATTTTATCTTATGGTATGGAAACCGCTTTTTTCCGCTTTTTTAACACCGAAGAAAATAAGAAAAAAGTAATCTCTACATCTACAGTTTCGATATTTTGGACTTCAATCGCCTTTTTAGGGTTAGCTTTATTGTATAGAAATGCTCTCTCACATTGGTCTGGTGTAAAAATTGAGTACGTCACTTATACCATTTGGATATTAGTATTAGATGCTTTAGCTATTATTCCGTTTTCAAGATTAAGGGCAACAAAAAGACCAATGGTTTATGCTGCCATTAAAATAGGCAATGTTGGAATAAATGTGCTATTAAATTTATTTTTCCTATTGCTTTTACCTCAATTGGCAAACTCAAATCCAGATGGTTTTTTCAACACCATTTATTTTGAAAATTTTCAAGTCGGTTACATTTTTGTGGCCAATTTAATTGCCAGTTTGCTAACTTTTGTCATCCTTTCACCAGATTATTTGAAAATCAATTGGAAATTCGATTTCGAACTATGGAAAAGAATGATTGATTATGCGTTCCCAATTTTAATAGCTGGACTTGCCTTTGCCATTAACGAGCATTTTGATAAAATTTTATTAGAAAAATTACATGTTTCCAAAGAAGATATTGGAGCATATTCTGCGTGCTACAAAGTCGGTATGTTCATGGTGCTTTTCAGAACGGCATATAGTTTAGGTATTGAACCGTTCTTTTTTAGCCATGCGAGCAATGAAAACGCACAACATACTTATGCTACAATCACTAAATACTTTGTTATTTTTGGTTCTTTTATTTGTTTGTTTGTCATTGCCTTTGCTGATTTGCTAAAATATTTTTTAGTGCCCAATCCAAGTTATTGGGTTGCTGATAAAGTGATTCCGTTAATTGTTTTAGCCAATTTCTTTTTGGGAATTTACACCAATTTATCCGTTTGGTATAAAATTATAGACAGAACAAAAGTGGGCGCTTATATTTCCATTGTTGGGGCAATTGTAACTTTAGCTTTGAATTTTATCTTAATTCCAAAAATAGGATATTACGGTTCAGCAATTGCGACTATTGCTGCTTATGGCAGCATGATGATTATTTCCTATCAGTTAGGTCAAAAAAACTATCCGATTCCCTATGAAATGAATGTTATTTTGAAATACTTAGGAATTACGATTTTGTTTTCCGCTATTTCGTTTTATATCCCAATTTTAAGAGAAAATTATTTAGTTAAGCTAGTTTTACTATCGTTATTTTTATATTTTATTTATCGCAACGAAAAAGAAACCTTACTTAAAATCATTAAAAGAAAAAATAAATAACCTTCGAGTCTTAGTGACTTTGTGGCAAAACATAGAATATGCAAATAAAAATCATTAACAAATCGCAACACGAATTACCCAATTACGAAACCATTGCTTCAGCTGGAATGGACTTACGAGCTAATTTGGTTGAACCAATAGAATTAAAACCATTAGAAAGAGTCATCGTTAAAACAGGACTTTTTATTGAGTTACCAATTGGATACGAAGCACAAGTAAGACCAAGAAGCGGATTAGCTGCCAAAAAAGGAATCACCGTTCTCAATTCACCAGGAACAGTCGATGCCGATTATCGGGGAGAAATTGGTGTGATTTTAGTAAATTTATCCAATGAAAATTTTGTTGTAGAAAACGGCGAAAGAATAGCACAACTAATCATCGCCAAACACGAACGTGCTGAATGGATTGAAGCACAAGAATTAACTGAAACTTCTAGAGGAGAAGGCGGTTTTGGTTCAACGGGAGTAAAGTAAAAGCCCCCTAACCCCCAAAGGGGGAATTACAAAACTTAAAAATGCAGTAAGAAATTAAAAATATAAATTTAAAATCCTATTTACCCTAGTAGGTTGCCCCTCCTTTGGAGGGGATAGGGGAGGCTTATGAAAATAATAGTACCCATGGCAGGTCGCGGTTCCAGATTAAGACCACACACTTTAACCATCCCAAAACCATTAATTCCCATTGCAGGAAAACCAATCGTTCACCGATTGGTAGAAGATATTGCCGGAGTTTTAAATCAGAAAATAGATGAAGTGGCTTTCATCATTCACGAAAGTTTTGGTAAAAAAGTAGAAGAAGATTTGATTGCCATTGCTCAAAAATTAGGAGCAAAAGGAACGATTTACTATCAAAATGAAGCATTAGGAACGGGTCATGCCATTATGTGTGCCAAAGATTCTTTGAGCGGACCAGCGGTTATTGCTTATGCAGACACATTAATTCGTGCTGATTTTGATTTAGATAAAACTGCCGATAGTGTAATTTGGGTTAAACAAGTGCAGCAACCCGAAGCTTTTGGCGTAGTAAACCTAAATACTAAGGAAGAAATTATTGAATTGGTAGAAAAACCCAAGGAGTTTGTTTCTGACCTTGCCGTGATTGGAATATATTATTTCAAAGATGTAGCCGTATTAAAAAACGAACTTCAATATGTTTTAGACAACAACATTATTCACGGTGGCGAATACCAAATTAACGATGGTATCAAGCAGATGATGGCAAAAGGCATGAAATTTGTGCCTGGCAAAGTCGATGAGTGGATGGATTGTGGAAACAAAGACGTTACAGTGGAAACCAATAGTAGAATGTTAGGATTTTTGCACAACGATGGGGAACACTTGGTAGATTATGATGTAAAATTGGAGAATTCAATCATAATTCCTCCTTGCTACATTGGGAAAGATGTAGTTTTAATTAATGCCACTGTTGGACCAAACGTGTCTTTAGGTGATGGATGTCATATTCAAAACAGTAGTATAAAAAATAGTTTAGTGCAAACACATGCTCACATAAAAAATGCTCATTTAGATAATGCCATGATAGGAAATCACGCTAGTTTTGATGGTGATTTTACTAGCGTCAGTATCGGAGATTATTCCGTTTTAGAATAATGAAAAAAATAAAAAATTATTGTTGGATTTTTGGAATGATTTTAATTCCTAGTTTTCTTTTGGCTCAAACAGAACCTCAAGATGTGGCTGCTGTGGACAATAAATTTCAAAATTATTTTTATGAATCTTTAAAGCAAAAAAGCATCGAAAATTATGATAGAGCAATCGATGCTCTTCAACAATGCAAAGAACTAGAGCCAAATAATGCGGTTGTTTATTTTGAATTAGGGAAAAACTATTTATCTCAAAAAAAATATAAAGACGCCTACGACAATTTTGAAAAAGTAACCCAAATGGATCCCAAAAACCGTTGGGCTTGGGTTGGAATGTATGACGTTTGCTATGCAACGCGTGATTATAATCAATCCATTGTTATAGTTGAAAAGCTAATTGAATTCAAAGAAGAGTATAAAGAAGACTTGGTGTCTTTGTATATGAATACGCAACAGTTTGACAAAGCCCTAGAATTAATCAATGAGTTGAATGATAAAATGGGAAAATCGGATAAACGGGAATTGTATAAGGCAGAAATTCTGAAAGATGCCAAATATCAATCGGCGGAAAAGAATAATTTATTAGAACAAATTAAAAAAAATCCAAAAGAAGAGTCCAATTATGTTGCCTTAATTTATTTGTATTCACAAAGCAATCAAGAGGAGAAAGCGCTAGAAATCGCTAAAAAATTAGAGTTAGCTATCCCAACTTCTGATTGGGCACAAGTGAGCTTGTTTAAATTTCATTTGAATAATAATGACGGAGACAATGCCGTGAAAGCTATGAATATCGTTTTACCAAGCAAAAAAATAGATCCAAAAATCAAACATCGAATGTTGAATGAATTTTTAATTTTTGCTAAAAATAACCCAAAATACGAAACCGATTTAGACAAAGCCATTTCTTATTTTGATAACGATAAAGAGGTGAAAGTGGCTAAAGAAATAGGAAAATTTTATTATTCAAAAGCCAATTGGGATAAAGCCATCAAGTATTTTGAAATGCATTTAAAAAATGCCGAAGACGATATAGAGACACAGCTTTTGTTACTTCAAGCTTTCACCGAGAAACAACAGTTTGATGTATTATCCAAAAAAGCTGATGATTTATCACAACTTTTCCCAACCCAACCTGAGTTTTATTATTATGCTGGTTTGGCTAACAATCAGTTGAGTAGTTATAAGAAAGCAGCTGAGTTTCTTGAAACTGGCTTGGATTTTGTTATAGACAATGCGGCTTTGGAAATTAATTTCAACATACAATTAGGAGAATCTTATAATGGATTGGGCGATATGAAGAAGAAAGAAAAGTATTTTGCCAAAGCAAATGAACTTATAAAAAAGCAAAAAAAATAATGAAAAACTGGAGCTACTTGTTGGTATTCGTTTTATTACTGTCTTGTAAGTCAAAAGCAGTGCTTGTTGATACAAACACAACAAAGGACGATTCAGCAAATGAAAAAATAATGAGTTCAAAAAAAATAATTCAAAATCATTACGATAATAAAAACGAATTTTCTACGTTATACATAAGATCAAGCGCGAAATATAAAGATGATAATCAGTCACAAAACGTTTCCGCCGAAATCAAAATAAAAAAAGACGAAAAGATTTTAGTAAGCATTCGTTTTCTTGGAATTACCATGGCGAAAGCTTTGATAACTCCTAGTCAAGTGAAGTATTATGAAAAAATTAATGGCACCTATTTTGAAGGCGATTACCAATCGTTGAGTCAATGGCTTGGAACCGATTTAGACTTTATTAAAATACAAAACATGTTACTTGGCGAACCTATTGATGATATGACAAAAGCAAATTATACCACTGTTTCAATAGACAAATTTTATAAATTGAATAATATAGAGAATAATACAGAAAAATCATTTTCCTTTGAAACAGAAAAATATTTGCTAAAAAAACAACAAATAGTTCAAGCCGAAAAACAAAGAATGTTTGAAGTTAATTATTCTAATTTTCAGGAGTATACTAACTCAATCTTACCTTCAAATTTGTTTATAAATGCAGTGCAAAAGAAAGGAAAAACAGTAATTTCAATAGATTATAATTCAATTACATTAAACGAAGACCTTTCATTTCCTTACAGTGTTCCTAATGGATACGATAGAATTTTTATAAAATAGAATTGCCAAATTTTACCCTATTATGCCAAAAATCTTTTTATTCCTACTCTTTTTTTGTTTAGCTACACCAATGTGGAGTCAACCCACAACACAAGAACAATTGGAAGAAAGAAAGGCAAAGATTCAACTTGAAATTCAAGAGAAAGAGCAATTACTACAATCCGTAAAAAGTAAAGAAAAATCAATAGTTACTCAGTTACTAATTCAAAAAGAAAAAATCGGGTTAAAAGAAAAATTAATTAAGACTACTGAGAAACAAACCAAACTCTTGAGTAACGATATTTATACCAATCAGTTAAAAATAAACCAACTTAACCGTGATTTGGACCAATTACGAAAAGACTATGCTGAGATGATTGTAAAGTCATATAAAAGCCGTTCAGAGCAAAGCCGAGCCATGTTTTTATTGTCCTCTCAAAACTTTTTGCAAGCTTATAAAAGAGCACAGTACATGAAACAATATGCTAGCTATAGAAAAATGCAAGGAGAAGAAATCAAAGGAAAAACAAATCAACTAGTTGTTTATAATAATAAAATTGGGGCTCAAAAAAATGAAAAGGAGAAACTAATTGTAGAAAACGAAAAAGAGAAGCAACAACTTGTAAAAGAGAAGCAAGAACAAGAAAAAATTGCG
>NZ_JBKCVI010000213.1:0-3772 GCF_046317795.1 Flavobacterium sp.
GTGTTTTTCAACCATGTTCCATTTACGAATTTAAAGAAATCATCTTTTGGACTTACCGATTTGTCCATTAAAGAAGTGTCAATTCCTGGTGTTTTTTGCTGTGCATTACCATTGGAAATTCCAACGAATACAAATGCCACAAGCAGTGTTTTAGAAATAAAAGTTAACTTCATAATTGTTTGGTATTTTGTTAGTTTTCACAAATTTATCTATTAAAATATAATAAACGTGTTTTTAACAATAATATAAGTTTTGATTACGCTATAAATGCTACAAAAAAGGAATAGCTTTTGTATTTTTGTCAAAAAAAAGAATGCTAGATTTTATAAAAAAATACAGAATTTTACTTGGAACTTTTTTGATTTTTTCCATCATAACGGTTTCGTTGTTTTACAATGTTTTAAAACCCAGTAAAACATTGCCTATATACAATCCTGCTGATGTCAATCCTGAATTGGTTGATAGTACAGTACAATATATTGCTCGAGAACATAAAATTGCTCACTTCTCTTTTGTAAATCAAAACGGGAAAACAATAACTCAAAAAGACTATGAAGGCAAAATATATGTTGCCGATTTTTTCTTTACCACTTGTGGCACTATTTGCCCTATTATGACCACCAATATGATTGATATTCAAAAGGCATTTTTAAACAATCCTAAAGTGATGTTACTTTCACATACTGTTACTCCCGAAATTGATAGCGTTTCCGTTTTAAAGAAATACGCTATTGAAAAAGGTGTTGTAGATTCCAAATGGAATTTGGTAACGGGCGATAAAAAAGAAATTTACAGCATGGCCAGAAAGTCTTATTTAGCTGTGAAACTAGGAAAACCTTCCGAATTATATGATATGGTTCACACGGAGAATTTCGTTTTAGTAGATGCTCAAAAAAGAGTTCGTGGTTTTTATGATGGTACCAAGAAAGAAGACATTAATAAGCTTATTGATGATATCAATTGGCTGTGCGAAAACGATAAAAAGTAGTTAAACTGATATTCATCATCTTCAATTCTTATTTTATGCTTACTTTTGTAATCTTAATTCAATCTAAATAAGTATTGGGAACCACCGTTGATTTACTAAAAATAGGAGAAAAAGCAATAATAACTCATGTTGATTTGGATAAAATTCCCATGAAGCTCTTAGAAATGGGATGTTTACCTGGAAACGAACTAGAGGTAATTCAAATTGCTCCTTTTGGCGATCCTATTTATTTGAACGTAAACAATGGGTCGCATTTGGCGATTAGAATGGAAACTGCTCATGAAATCGAAGTTGAACTGATTGCAAAATAGTCTAAAATGAGCCTCCAAAATATTAATGTTGCTTTAATTGGAAATCCAAATACTGGGAAAACTTCAGTTTTTAATCAATTGACAGGACTGAACCAACAGGTTGGAAATTATCCCGGAATTACCGTTGAAAAAAAGATTGGTTTTTGCAAATTACCAAATAATTTTAAAGCCAATATTCTCGATTTACCAGGTACTTATAGTTTAAATGCCAGTTCTATTGATGAAAATGTGGTTATTGAATTGTTGCTCAATAAAAACGATAAGTTATTTCCTGATGTGGTACTTTTGATAACCGATGTTGAAAATTTAAAGCGAAATTTACTTCTTTTCACCCAAATAAAAGATTTAGAAATACCAACAATTCTCGTTATAAACATGTCCGACAGAATGGATTACAAAGGTATTTCGCTTGATATTCCTTATCTTGAAGAACATCTAAAAACCAAAATTGCCTTAATTAGTTCTCGGAAAAGTTTGGGGATTTCTGAATTAAAAAATCTTATTGTCAATTACAAATCGATTTCTACAGAACCGTGCTTGAATGCATCCAATATTGATGTTGAGTATTTCAATAAACTTCGCACTACTTTCCCCAATCAATTATTGTATAAATTGTGGTTGGTGATTACTCAAGATGTGAATTTTTTGAATTTGGAGCGAAATGAAATTCGAAGTTCTTTTACAAAATCACATTCCGATTTGAAGCGATTGCAACAAAAAGAAACCATCAAAAGGTACCAATTTATTAACGATGTTTTGAAGGTGGGGCAAAAAATAGACACCTCTAAAGCCAAAGATTTTAGAAGCAAACTCGACCGAGTGTTAACTCATAAAATTTGGGGATATGTTATCTTTTTTGTGATTTTATTTGTGATTTTTCAATCCATTTTCGAATGGTCAAAAATTCCAATGGATTATATTGACAGCACTTTTGCAGCTTTGAGTTCAGTTGCCAATGAAATGCTTCCGGCTGGCGTATTAACCAATTTAATTTCACAAGGTATCATTCCCGGCATTGGTGGAATTCTTATTTTCATTCCACAGATTGCCTTTCTATTTCTATTCATTTCCATACTCGAAGAAAGTGGTTATATGAGCCGTGTCGTTTTTTTGATGGATAAAATTATGCGAAAATTTGGGCTGTCAGGAAAAAGTGTTGTGCCTTTAATTTCGGGAACTGCTTGTGCTATTCCAGCCATTATGGCAACACGAAATATCGAAAACTGGAAAGAACGATTAATCACCATTTTGGTAACTCCCTTTACAACTTGTTCTGCTCGCCTTCCCGTTTACGCTATAATCATCGGACTAGTAATTCCTGACGAACGATTATTTGGCGTATTAAACATGCAGGGATTAACCTTGATGTTTTTGTATCTTTTAGGTTTTGGTTCGGCAATTTTTTCTGCCTATTTATTGAATAAAATCTTAAAAATAAAAGGCAAAACCTATTTTGTAGTGGAAATGCCCAACTATAAATTACCGCTATTTAAAAACGTGGCCATTAATGTTATTGAAAAAACAAAATCCTTTGTTTTTGGTGCAGGAAAAATTATTTTGGCAATCTCAGTAATTCTTTGGTTTTTAGCATCAAATGGTCCCAGTTCTGCTTTTGATAATGCTGAAAAAATAGTAACCGAAAAGCATCAAAAAGCAAATCAAAAACTTCATCCAACACATTTGCAAAGTGAAATCGATTCTTATAAATTGGAACAATCCTACATAGGCATTTTAGGAAAAACTATTGAACCGGTTATACAACCTCTGGGGTATGACTGGAAAATTGGAATAGCGGTGCTAAGTTCTTTTGCCGCACGTGAAGTGTTTGTTGGAACATTAGCCACAATTTATAGCGTTGGCGAAAGTGATAATGCAAACACCATAAAAAACAAAATGAAAGCAGAAGTCAATCCTGAAACTGGGGAAAAAATATTCAACTTTGCTTCGGGTATTTCGTTATTGTTATTTTATGCTTTTGCGATGCAATGCGCAAGTACTTTGGCAGTGACCAAGAAAGAAACTAACACCTGGAAATGGCCAATAGCTCAATTAATCTTTATGAGTGGTTTGGCTTATTTTGTTGCCTTTATTGCATATCAAATCTTCAAATAATCACTTTTTAATTTATTTTAATTTTTTCTGAAAATTCTTTATTTATAATTTGTCTAAATAAAAATAAAGAGTATTTTTGCAATGTAGAATTAATCTAAATAAAAATGAAGAATATATTTGCATTGCTGTTACTTACTTTTTGTTTCCTATCTCAAGCTCAAGAAAACGACTTAGCTTATAATGATACAATAAAAAGGTTGGCTCCAGTAATTCTTACACCAAAACAACAAAGCCCAGAAAGAATGCCTGAAATAAAAGAAAATGTTCTTTTTTCAGGTAAAAAAAATGAGGTTTTGAAACTTTCCAATATAAATGGGAATTTCACCACTAATAATGCCAGAGAAATTTTTGCCAGAATTCC
>NZ_JBKCVI010000214.1:0-7618 GCF_046317795.1 Flavobacterium sp.
GAACCATTAGGAATCAAATTCAAGGTAATAAAACCAAAAATATTTTTAACAAACGAAGAAAAGGAAAATGCAAAAAATAAATTAATTTCTAGCGGAATTTCTATTTCAAAACCTATCATAATGATTAGTGCCATTGGAAGCGATGAAAGCAAAACTTACAATCTACCTTATATGTGTAAAGTTATTGAACAAATTGCAAAGAATAAAGATGTTCAGTTATTATTTAACTATATGCCTTTTCAAAAAGATTTAGCTTACTCTTTGTTAAAACTTTGCAATCAAGAAACTCAAAACAAAATTTTTTTTAATATTTATGAATCAAATCTTCGCGATTTTCTTGCAATAACATCTCATTGCAAGGCGTTGATTGGCAATGAAGGTGGTGCAACAAATATGGCAAAAGCATTGAACATACCCACATTCACAATATTTGCCCCTTTTGTTAAAAAAATTGGATGGAATATGTTTGAAAATAATACTACAAATATATCTGTGCATGTAGATGATTATGTAGAAAACGATTCTGAAAACAATAACGAAATGTATAATCAGTTTAAACCAGAGTTTTTCGAAAATAAATTAAAAAATTTTATTGATTTAAATTGTGTATAAAATGAAAATCGGATTTGATGCCAAAAGATTTTTTCATAACAAAACTGGGCTTGGAAATTATAGTAGAAGTTTAGTAAAATTATTATCCGATGCATATCCTGATAATGACTATTTTCTATTTAATCCAAAAAAATCTAGAGAATTTTCTATTAATAATTACAGTTCAAAGGTAATAGAAGTAAATCCGAATAATTATTTATTTAAAAAAATCAACTCACTTTGGCGTTTATTTTTCATTTCAAATACTGTTAAAAATTATAATATTGAAATATATCATGGTCTTTCGGGTGAACTACCAATAGGTTTAAGTGATAAAATTAAAAAAATAGTCACTATTCATGATTTAATATTTATTCGTTATCCCAAATTATATAATTTTTTTGACAGAAAAATTTATTATTGGAAATTTAAATATGCAGCAAAAAAAGCCGATTTGATTATTGCAATAAGTGAACAAACAAAAAAAGATATTGTTGAATTTTTAATGATTAACCCTAATAAAATTAAAGTTATTTATCAGGGTTGTCAAGATGTTTTTAAAAAAAAATACACTTTAGAGGAAAAAAATCAGGTTATCAAAAAATATGGGCTTCCAGCTAAATTTATCCTAAATGTTGGTACAATTGAAGAACGTAAAAATTTATTCAGTGTAGTAAAGTCTATTAAAGATATTGATATTCCACTTGTTATTATTGGTAAAAAAACATCATACTACAATGAAATTCATCAATACATTATTGATAATAAAATGGAAGATAGAGTTTTTCATTTGAATAAAATAGATAACACAGAGCTGGCCATCATATATCAATTAGCAACAATTTTTGTTTACCCTTCTATTTTTGAGGGTTTTGGAATTCCTATAATCGAAGCATTATATTCCAAAACACCCGTTATAACTACTAATTCTGGTGTTTTTCCCGAAGCCGGTGGTCCTTATTCCATTTATATTAACCCAACCAATATTGAAGAATTAGCAGAAAAAATTACTTTATTACTAAACAATGAAATTTTAAGAAATGAGGTTGCTGATAAAGGATATGAATTTGTTCAAAAATTTAATGATAGAAATATAGCTAAATCTATAAATGGTTTATATTTAGAAATTTTAAAAGAGAAATGATAATTCCTAAATAGTATTGAATATGACCACAACATTAATTATCACAACCTATAATTGGCCAAAAGCACTAGAAATTGTTCTAATGGGTGTTGAAAATCAAACGCTTTTGCCTGATGAGATTTTGATTGCAGATGATGGTTCAACAGAAGAAACATCTAATTTAATAAAAAAATGGCAAACCAAACTGAAAACCACTATTATTCATTCATGGCAAGAAGATATTGGATTTAGATTAGCCACTTCTCGAAATAAAGCAATAGCAAAATCAACTGGCGATTATATCATAATGATTGACGGGGATTTGGTTTTGCATCCTAATTTTATAAAAGATCATGTAAGCCATTGCAATAAAAATCAATTTGTTATTGGCACAAGAGTTTTACTAAAAGATGATTATTCCAAACAACTTTTATCCAAAAAAAATATCAATTTCTCAGTAAATAATAATTATATTTTAGCCAACTCAAAAAATTTAATAAACAATTCTTTTCTGTCAAAAATTTGCAGTTATAAAACAACTAGTTATAAGCAAGTGAGAGGATGTAATATGGCTTGTTTCAAAACCGATTTGATTAAAGTTAATGGCTTTAATGAAGATTTTATTGGTTGGGGAAGAGAGGATACAGAAATAGTCGTTCGATTATTAAATGCTAAAATAATTAGAAAAAACGTAAAATTTAACGCAAATGTATTACATATTTTTCACCCAGAAAGCACTAGAAAAATGCTAATTACAAATGAGCTAATTTTAAAAAAAACAATCTCTGAAAAACTTATCCGTTGTCAAAACGGTTTAGATAAATACCTTTAATTTCTGTGAAATAGTAGTCCATACCTAATAAAATAATAAAGATGAGTTCTCAAAAAATATCAGCAGCTATACTTACTTACAATAGTGAAAAACAAATAGATAAAGTGCTAGAAAAACTATACTGGTGTGATGAAATCATTATTTTAGATTCTTTTAGCAATGATAAAACTATTGAAATCTGTAAAAAATATACTTCTCAAATTTTTCAAAATAAATTTGAAGGTTTTGGAGCTCAAAAAAAACTTTTGATGACCAAATGTAAAAACGAATGGATTATTTCTATTGACTCTGATGAAGTATTAAGTGATGATTTGATAGCAAATATCTTAAAATTAACACATAATGATTTTAAAAATAATTCTGGTTTTTTAATTAATAGAAAACATATTTTTTTAAACAAACAATTCCTTTATGGAAAAGAAAGTAGGAGTTGGATTTTGCGTTTATTTAATAAAAATAAAGGTGGTGTGACAGATAATATTGTTCATGAAGGCATACAAGTAAAGGGTAATATATCTAAAGTAAAAGGACCTTTATTTCATTACACTATTTACGAACTCAAAGAAGCTATTCATAAAATGGACTACTACGCCTTTTTAAAAGCTAACGAATATTTTAATAAAAGGAAAAAATGCACCTGGATTAAACTTTACGTTACCTTTCCATTTACCTTTTTTAGAGAATATTTTTTAAATCTAAATTTTTTGAATGCTTACGAAGGTTATATTTGGTCGTACTTAGTGGCTCAAGGTGCTTCGTTGAAATATTATTATCTCAAAGAAATGTATAATTTCAAAAATAACTGATATTTGTATAGTCTTTAATTGGTGCAAAACAATACATTTTTTTAGCGTTTGTAAATTCCTGTTTTTATCCAAGTAATTTTGTGTTGTTTATTATGATGTCGAATTTCCATATTATTCTTTATTGCTTCAGTATTAACATAACTTCTTGAATGATCTAAATGCAAACAAATAGCGCTATATCTTATTTGCTTGGATAATAATCCGTTGTTAAATAATCGTTCTCCCATTTCTCTATCTTCACCACCATAATGTAATAATTCATTAAAACCATTTATAGCCAAAATATCCGATTTGAAACCTGAAGAATTATGTCCGTTCCAAGAACGTTTTGTTGGAGTTATCCAATTCATAAAAGAGGAAAAATAGGAATTATGAGTGAGTTTAGTTATTTTAAAATTGATTTTTAATCCATTTTTTTTTAACCACATAATAGTAAAACAATTTTGACTAACAATATCATTTTCAGAAATTAATTTAGAAATTACTATTGGTAATTTAAAATACCCTCCGGATAAAAAAAAACCAAACTCCTTTTGTTTTAAGTGATTTTGAACAAAATCATTTCTTGGAATACAATCACCATCAGTAAAAATCAAATACTCTGAAGTGCTTTTTAGTATGGCTTTATTTAAAATTTTTGTTTTTTGAAATCCATTATCTTCATGCCAAACATGAATTATTGGATTATTAAATTTTCCTATAAAGCTATCAATCAAAATTTTAGTTTCTATTGTTGAACCGTCATCGGCAACAATAATTTCAAAATCCATTTCAGTCTGTACGCTAAATCCAGTTAAGACTTTTCTTAACCATTCAACAGAGTTATATGTGGAAATTATTACTGAAGCTTTCATCAAAATTATTTAGAAGTGAAAATACTATTTTTTAACTAATATTACTTAAAAAGATTATTTTTTATAACACATTTTAAATATGGATAAAAATATTTTAATAATTAAAATTTTCTCTATAGTTATAGGTATATTCTCTTTTAAAACAACTCAAGTGAAATTTACTTTTTTTAATCAATTTATAAAAAGTTACATTTATACTAGAATGGATAGTCATGAATTTAAAGAGAAATAGTTAGGTAAACACAATCGTTTTTATGATTTACATTGAATAACTCCCAAATGTGAAAATATAAGTTAAGATAAACATGTTTCTTTAAAGTTTGATTAAACGGAAATTATGATAAAACTAAATTGAAATTTAGAAAAAAACGAAAATAGTTTTTAAGCAAGCTAAAAACTTATGAATTGTGAAAAAAAATAGATATAAAACAAATAATACTATTACGTTTACTTAAATATATTTTAAAAATAATATCAATCTATTTAATAAAAAAATAAGTAAATTTATACGCTCAAAAAAATGTTGTAATTAATGAATGCATTAAAAATTTGTTTGATAAGTTTTGATAACTGGCATTATGATTCATTTATAATAGAAGCGTTAAGGAAGAAAAAAATTGATGCATATCACATAAAGTTAGGAGCTTATAAACATGCTAGTTTAATGTCTCGTATTAAAAATGCATTCAGTAAAATTATATTAGGCAAAAATCCAAAGCATATAAAAAAACAGGAGTACATTTTAGACCAACTTAAACATCATGGAAAACATGATCAAATTTTAGTTATAAACCCTAATGTGATAGATTTAGCATATCATAAAAAAATCAAAGAATATACCAAAGAATATAATACTTATTTATATGATAGTCTTGTTAGATGTCCCGTTGAAGAACTCTTGAAAGCAAATATATTTGATACAATTTACTCTTTTGATTCTGAAGATTGTTTAAAAAATAATTTCATACAAATGACAAATTATATCTATTTTGAAAAACCAAAAGATACTATTGTGCCTAAATATGATTTGTTAACGGTTACATCATTTGACAAACGCTTTCCAATTTTCAATAAAATTGCTTACCAATTAAAAGAGCATAATTTATCGTATAAATTCATATTTGTAAGTCGAAACATTCGTTATAAAATATTCAAATACAATCTTAAAAAAATTAATAAGCAAAAAATAGATGAATTAATTGAAAAATCAATAAAGTTCCAATCAAAAAAAATTCCTTTAAAAAAATTATTAAAATTATATTCTGAAACAAAAATAATTATTGATCTTGTTCAAGATAACCAATCTGGTTTAAGTTTTAGGTTCTTCGAAGCTATGGCATTTCAAAAAAAAATAATTACTAATAATTCAAATGTGAAAAGCTATAATTTTTATAATCCCAATAACATCCTCGTTATTGAAGATAAAATAGACTTTAGCATACCTTTTTTTGAAACGGATTACACCCCTATATCAGATGAAATTTACAATCAATACACGATTGAATCATGGATAAATGTTGTATTTAAATTGAAATAGTAAATGAAACTATCAGTAGCTATGTGTACTTATAATGGTGATGAGTTTATAAAACAACAGCTTGACTCCATTTTAAAACAATCTGTAAATGTAGATGAAATTATTATTTGCGATGATGGCTCTTCAGACTCTACCATTGAAATTATAAATGATTACATTGAAAAATTTCCATTAATGATTTATTTACATAAAAATGAAATCTGTTTGAAGAGTGTGAAAAATTTTGAGAAAGCTATAAATCTTTGTACTGGTGACATTATTTTTCTGTCCGATCAAGATGATATTTGGGTAGAAAATAAAGTTAAAGATTATTTACAATATTTTAATGATAATCAAAATATTAATGTAATTGGCTCTAACGGATATTGTATTGACGAAAACTCTAATGTGATTGACAAATACTCCCTTTGGGATATTCCAAATTTCTTAAATGAGCAAAATATTACTTATGATTACTTTAAAATGATTACTCATTTTGGAAATATTTTTACAGGAGCATCTATGGCTTTTAGAAAATGTATAATTCCAGATGTTATGCCTTTTCCCAATTTTAAAAATTATCACCACGATGGATGGATTGCTACAATAGCGGCATCAAAAGGTGAAATAGTAATGCTTAACGATAAATATTTTTATTACAGGATACATTCTAAACAACAAGTTGGAGGTGTTTTCTTTGATAAAACTGAAAAGCAAAAGGATAAATTATCACATATTTATGATATTCATAAAACTAAATTATCATTTTATATTTTAACAAAAAAACTAAAAAAATTAAGCTTAAGTTATTATGATAAATTAAAAATAATTGAAGAATATCCTAAATATGGTAATTTATTCAATAACAATAAAACTGAAATATTAAATAATTATAAAAATGTTAAAAAAATTATAAAAACAAAATATCCTTTAAGATTTTTTATTTTAAATATTTTTGATAAAATTTTTCATAAAAGACAAATAAAAGTTTAATAATTGTTTACAATCTATTAATATATAAATCAATTCCTACTTTAATATATGAAAGTAAGTGTATGTATGATTACTTATAATCATGAAAACTATCTTAAACAAGCTATAGAAAGTGTACTCATACAAAAAACACATTTTGATTTTGAACTAGTGATAGCAAATGACAATTCCCCTGACAATACGATTACCGTCATAGAAGAATTTATAAATCAACATCCAAAAGGATATAAAATCAAATTTATAAATAATAAAGAAAATATGGGTATAATGCCCAATTTCATCAATGCTTTAAAAAAATGTAATGGCGATTATATTGCCCTATGCGAAGGTGATGACTATTGGATAGATGAAAATAAATTGCAAAAGCAGGTCGATTTTTTAGAGAAAAATACTGATTTTACAATATGTTTTCACAAAGTTAATGTTGAAACCAACGGAACAATTAGTGACGATACCATTACAGGTAAATCTATTCAAACTACTACTATTTATGATTTAGCTAAGGGGAATTATATGCATACTTGCTCTGTAGTGTACCGAAATCACTTGTTTGCCGATTTTCCAAACTATTTTTATACTTCACCAATTGGCGATTATTATCTACATATGCTTAATGCACAATACGGAAAAATTCATTTCATCAATCAAACAATGGCTATTTATAGAGTTCATAATACTTCCTATTGGTCATCTAAACAAGATAATGAAAGAGTTTTTATTTGGATAAATTTTATTGAAAACATAAAAGATAACTTTAATGTTGAAATTCAGAAAATACTTGATAAACAAATATTTAAATTAAGAGTAAGTAATTTACCTTTTTGGAAAAAAAACTTATTGAAATTCAAATTCAAATTACAAGAAACGATAAAAACTAAAAAGTATACTTAAGCATTTTATAGA
>NZ_JBKCVI010000215.1:0-22435 GCF_046317795.1 Flavobacterium sp.
TAAGAGCTTTTGTAGCGTTAAGAAGAACACTTTTGAATATAGAAAATTTACAAATCCAAATAAAAGATTTAGAAAGTAAATATGATAGACAATTTGAAGATATCTTTGAAGCAATTCAATTTTTAATGACAGAAAATAAAGAAATTGCAACTCAAAGCGAAAGAGTGAAAATTGGATATAAAAAATAAAAATCGAATGCGGATATTCAACAAAATGACTACTTTTATCAAAGAGAAATTGTAATAAACCAAAAACAAACAAAAACCAATTTTATGAGTGAAACAACAGTAAAAACAGGACATCCAAAAGGGCTTTGGGTACTATTTGGAACAGAAATGTGGGAAAGGTTCAATTTCTACGGAATGCGTGCAATTTTAACCTTATTTATGGTTAATTCATTAATGATGAAAGAGGAAGAAGCATCAATTATTTATGGTGGATTTCTTGGACTTTGTTATTTAACACCAATGTTAGGTGGTTTTATATCTGATCGTTTTTTCGGAAACAGGAATTGTATTATGATTGGTGGAGTAATGATGGCTACAGGACAATTACTATTGTTTTTTAGTGCAAGTGTTTTCAGTACAAATCTAAGCTTGGCAAATACTTTGATGTGGTCTGCTTTAGGAATAATAGTTTTTGGAAATGGTTTTTTTAAACCAAATATTTCATCAATGGTTGGAAGTTTGTATCCAAAACAAGAAAAATCTAAATTGGATACAGCTTTTACTATTTTTTACATGGGAATTAATATTGGAGCATTTTTAGGTCAGTTTATTTGTCCACTTATAGGAGATGTAAAAGATTCAGGTGGAATTAGAGATATTCATGCTTTTAAATGGGGATTTTTAGCTGCGTCAATCGCAATGATTATTGGAACTGCAATTTTCTTTTTCTTAAAAAATAAATATGTTGTTACGCCAGAAGGTAAAGCAATTGGTGGTGTTCCATCAGGAAACGATGCTGGTGATTATGAAGAAGGAGAATCACAAAAAGCAGAGTTTTCGATGAAATCTATCATTACGGCATTGGCAGTTTTTGCAGTTGTGTTTTTTATTTTTAATTATTTTACTGAGGGCGAAAATGTGGTTAAAATATATATTTATCCATTTATTTATGCAAGTGGAGTTTCACTAGCAACATTGATATTATTGGATAGCACTCTGACAAAAGTAGAAACGCAACGTATTTGGGTAATCTACATCATGTCGTTCTTTATTATTTTCTTTTGGGCAGCATTTGAACAAGCTGGTTCATCTTTAACTTTTATTGCCGATAATCAGACCGACAGAAACATGTTTGGATGGAACATGCCACCTTCTATGGTTCAAATTTTTAACGGATTGTTTGTCGTTATTTTTGCCTTTCCTTTTAGTGTCCTTTGGGATAAATTGAGAGCGAAAAATAGAGAACCACTTTCTACAGTAAAACAATCAATTGGTTTATTGTTAATTGCAGTAAGCTATTTCATCATTGCAAATAACGTAAAAGATATAGGAAACTCAGGTTTACTAGCTATTAAATGGTTGATTTTATTATATCTAATTCAAACTTTTGCAGAATTATGTTTATCCCCAATAGGATTATCATTAGTTGGTAAATTAGCTCCGAAACGTTTTGCTTCATTGGCTTATGGTGTTTTCTTTATTTCTAGTGCTGCAGGATATGCTTTGTCTGGAACTTTAGGTTCAATATTACCGGCAACAGGTGACAAATTTAAAAAAGCTACTGAACTTGGAATTGATTTACAAGGCGTTTTAGACAAATCAATTACGCCAACTGCAGAACAAGTTAAGTTATTAGCAGATAATCAAATTAGCGATCATTATCCTTCATTTGCAGGATTTGAAATCACTAATTTATACGAATTCTTCATGGTGTTTGTCGTGCTTTGTGGAATTGCATCGGTTATTTTATTCTTATTAACACCAGTAATCAAAAAAATGATGCACGGAGTTCGCTAATCATTTTTAAAAATAATTTTATATCTTTCAAACCTCCAACTTTCCTTGGAGGTTTTTTTAAAAACTTAAACTATTATGTGGAAAAGTCATCCTAAAGCACTGCCTTACTTGTTTTTATCCGAAATGTGGGAACGTTTTGGTTACTATTTAATGATCGGTATTTTTACCTTATACCTCAAAGATGTCGAAGCTGGTTTTGCCATGACTGAAAAAGAAGCGTCCGATTTATACGGAACTTTTATTGCCTTGGTATTTTTAACACCATTCGTTGGTGGTTTGGTTGCCGATAGATATTTGGGATACAAAAAATCGATAGTTATTGGTGGTTTAATGATGGGCGCAGGATATTTCATGATGGGAATCCATAGTTTACCAATGCTCTATCTTGCCATGACTTTAGTAATTTTAGGAAACGGATTTTTTAAGCCCAATATTTCTACACTTCTAGGGAATTTCTATAATGATGAGCAATTCAAAGAAAAAAAGGATGAAGGATACAATATTTTCTATATGGGAATCAATGTTGGTGCTTTTGTTTGTAACTTTTTTGGAGCAGCATTGCAAATTCTTTTAGGATGGCAATACGCGTTTATGGCAGCTGGAGTTGGAATGTTTATTGGTGTTATTGTATTCCTCTTAGGAACAAAGCACTATGGAAATAAAACCGAAAAGAAAGGAATTCAACAAGGCGATATGCCATTTTCAAAAATTGTATTATTTATTCTTTTACCTTCAGTGGTTTTTGGAATTATTGGCTGGTTGATAAAAGGAGTTCAATCGGATATTAATTTGGATAGTGCCATTTTTGGTTCCGATAGTACCGATGCTTTTATTTTTGCCTGTCTTCCGGTAGTTTATTTTTATGGAAGTTTGTATTTTAAAGCCAAAGTTGATGAGAAAAGACAAATAGGCGCATTGCTTTCCATTTTTGCCGTGGTCATTTTATTTTGGGCGGTATTCAAATTAAACGGTTCAGCTCTCAATACGTGGGCAGACCGATATACAGATCGACAAGTAACCGGAACTACAGAAAAAGTATTTTCTACACTCGTACAATCTAAAGAAATAGAATACAAAAAAGCAGAAACCGAGTTATATGATGATAAATTTCGACTTCAAAAAGAAAATGGCGAAGTTAAAAAAGTAGTCGACTATCCGGTTTATTTTAGAAATGCTTCAAAAGAAACATTACCACAAGACGGGAAAACTATAAGCGTTTGGGTAACTAGTTTAAGTCAATCGATTAATCCGGGTTGGGTTATTATTTTAACACCATTAATTGTTGCCTTTTTTACCTATTTGCGCAGCAGAAAAAAAGAACCATCAACGCCAACGAAAATTGCTTTTGGATTATTAATTTCCGCCTTATCGGTTTTAGTGATGGTTGCCGCAGTTCATATTGGAAATAATGGAACCGAGAAAGTTTCGGTGTGGTGGTTAGTTGCCAATTACGGAATTATTACAATCGGAGAGCTATTTCTTAGTCCGATGGGATTGTCAATAGTTTCTAAATTATCTCCAAAAAATATCACCGCATTAATGATGGGCGGATGGTTTTTAGCCACATCCATCGGAAATAAATTAAGTGGTGTTTTAGCCAGTATGTGGGATACATATGATGACAAAGCCAATTTCTTTTGGGTAAACTTTGCGCTTTTGATGTTCGCAACAATACTTATGTTTGCTCTTGTAAAAAACTTAAATAAAGTAATGAAAGACCACGGGGTTAATTAATAACTGCTAAACCTATAAGGTTTTTAAAACCTTATAGGTTTAATAGTAAAAAACAAACTTAAAGGTTTTTAAAACCTTATAGGTTTAATGTAAAAAATAAACTTAAAGGTTTTTAAAACCTTATAGGTTTAATAGTAAAAGCCAAACTTAAAGGTTTTTTAAAATCGTTAGGTTTTAATATACAAGAATGAAGTATTTTATACAATTAGAACCAAATAATAAATATCATATTTTCAATCAAGCTGTTGGTAGTGAAAAGCTATTTAGAAATGATGATAATTATATTTATTTCTTAAAGAAATTTGGCCAATATATTAGTCCAATTGCAACGACTTTTTGTTATGTTTTAATTCCAAACCATTTTCATTTTTTGATAGAAATAAAAGGCAAAAACCATTTATATGATCATTATAAACAAATGGAGATTTCAAAAGAGAAAACAAATATTAAAAGTGAAACCGAATTAAATTACGAGGAGTTTGTAATGCAACAGTTTAGCAATTTTTTTAACAGTTATACAAAATCATATAACAAAAGGTTTAATAGAAAAGGCGCATTGTTTATCGATTATTTAAGAAGAACGCTTGTTTTTGATGAAGAGTATTTAAGAAATTTAGTTTTGTATATTCATCAAAATCCCATTCATCACAATTGTTGTTTATTTCTATATAATTGGAAATATTCATCTTATAATTCTTTTTTTTCTGATAGCCCATCAAAGATTGAAAGACAAGAAGTTGTTTCATGGTTTGGAGATTTAGAAAATTTTATTCATTTACATTCAATCAAAAATATTAATTTTAATCAACCAAACCTATAAGGTTTTTAAAACCTTATAGATTTAAAAATAAAAAATGAATACAGAACAAATTCAAAACTTTAAAGGAAAATACCCAAAACAATTGTGGTATTTATTCTTTAGCGAAATGTGGGAGCGTTTTTGTTTTTACGGAATGCGCGGAATGTTGTATTTTTATATGGTTCATTATTTATTAATGGACAAAGAAACAGCAAATTTACAGTATGGCGCCACTCAAGCATGGGTCTATGCGTTCACATTTATTGGCGGATTATTTGCAGATAAAATTTTTGGTTTTAGAAAGTCACTTTTTTGGGGTGGTTTATTAATGATTGTTGGAAGTTTAATTTTAGCAATCAATCCAAAGTCATTTTTCTTTGTTGGTGTTAGTTTTAGTATCGTAGGTACAGGTTTTTTTAAACCCAATATTTCTTCAATGGTTGGAAAACTATACAAAGAAGGCGATTCAAGAACGGACGCAGGTTTTTCCTTGTTTTATGCAGGTGTGAATCTTGGAGCATTGATTGGTGGATATGTTTGTATTGCTATTGGAAAAGGACAAATGCTTTCTAATCTAATTCCTGATAACTTAAAGTGGAATGTTGCGTTCGGCATAGCAGCTGTTGTAATGGTTATTAGCCTTTTGACTTTCACACAAACTCAAAAAAGTTTAGGAGAAATCGGTCTTTCACCATTATTACATCTAGATAAATCAAAAAGGAAATTTTATGAATGGAGCACTTATGTTGGCTCTATTTTAATTGTTCCAATAATTATTGTAATGGTTTCTAATACTGTTTACACCGATTATTTTATGTTTGCAATTGGTCCTATTTCCATTTTGTATTTAGCTTATGAAATGAAAAATTTTTCAATAATTGAAAATAAAAAACTTATTGCTGCAGTAATTTTTATGCTGTTTTCAATAGTCTTTTGGGCATTTTTTGAACAAAGTGGTGGCTCCTTAAGCGATTTTGCAGCAGAAAATTTGAATGGTACTGTTTTGGGAATTCCATTAGATCCAAATGGTGTTAATAATTCTGCGAATTCTTTCTTTGTAATTGCTTTTGCAGCTATTGTAGGATTGGTTTGGCTGTGGATGGCAAAAAGAAAAATAGAACCTAATACGGTTATTAAATTTGGATTAGCATTCTTGTTCCTTGCTGGAGGTTTTTGGATATTTTATTACACTAAATTTTTCGCAGATGCTTCGGGTAGAACTTCCTTAGATTTATTTACTTTTGGTTGGTTCATCATCACTTTTGGAGAACTTTGTTTATCACCAATAGGAATGAGTGCCATGACAAAATTATCACCACAAAAAACACAAGCCGTAATTATGGGAATGTGGTTTTTAGCAAGTGCTTATGGTCAATATTTTGCTGGATTATTGGGAGCCAATATTGCAAAAGCTTCTAAAAATGCCACCAATCTAGAAAAACTAAATGTGTATGCCGATGGGTATCAACAATTAGCCATATATGCTTTGATTGCGGGAGTAGTATTAATTTTCATTTCTCCTTTCGTTAAAAAATTAATGCAAGATGTAAAGTAGCAGCTATTGTTTGGTATTGTTTTTGTTTATATTTGTAAAAAAAATTTAGATCAATGAAAAAAATAGCAATTACTTTATTTTTAGTCTTGGGTTCGTTAACAATACAGTCTCAGGAATTAACTTGGCAAACCGATATGAACAGAGCTTTAGAGATTTCTAAAAAATCTCAAAAGCCATTATTTTTATTTTTTACTGGAAGTGATTGGTGTGGATGGTGCATACGTTTACAAAAAGAAGTATTCAAAACACCAGAATTTGCAAAATGGGCAAAAGATAATGTTATTTTAGTAGAGTTAGATTTTCCAAGAAGTACACCACAACAGCCAGAAATTAAAAAACAAAACGCAGAATTGCAACAAACATTTGCAGTACAGGGTTATCCAACAGTTTGGTTTGTAAAGGGTTCAAAAAAAGACGGGAAAATTAATCTTGAAAAATTAGGAAGTACAGGTTATGTTGCCGGTGGTCCAACAGCTTGGTTAGCTGTCGCTGATAAGATTTTAGCGAACAAACCCACAAAAACGGCTTACACAACAAATTAAAGCTTATAAAATCCCTTTTCATTAATATTGTGAAAAGGGATTTTTTCTTTTCTACAAGTAGCTTCCCACAAGCGAGCATAACTTTTATAATTTGAACCATCTATCACAACTTGTTCTGGCTTCCAGCTTTCAAAGACACGCACTAGGTTTATTTTTGGAGAATTAATAACGATTAAAATATCGGGCTTAGTTTTTTCTAGATAAACACTGGAACTGTCAATTATCAAAATCTTTTTATTTTTAAAATAGAAAAGGTTTCCAATATTCTTTTTTTCTTCAATTTTGCAAAAATTACCAATCAGGTAGGATTGAATTGCCAAGTTGTTGTCAATATTTTCTAATATGCTATCGTTGCTATAAACAGTGATGAGATCTTTTTTTCTCTCGGTGATTATACTGTGTTTTTTTGCATTGAAAACAATGAACTCATCGGTATTTTCTGCTTTAAATTTGGTATAAATAAAGACACATTGAAGTGATATTATACTAAGGAGTGTCAAAAATAACCGCTGAAACGTATTTTTTTTAAACCATAGTACACTGAAGATAATAACCAAATAAGAAGCAACAAGCATTTCCTTATTGAAAGAGATATTTTTGATAATAAAATCTTCAAAAGTAGCCACCCAATGAATAATATAATTTAAAAATTCAATCAAAAATTCCAGAGGTTTTGCAATAACAAAAGGTACGATTCCAAAACACGCAATGATAATGGCTATCAACCCAATAATCATGATAACACCGAGCAACGGCAAAACAATAATATTGGTTATAAAGAATAATCCAGGGAATTGATGGAAATAATAAATACTCAATGGCATAGCACCAATTTGAGCCGCTGTAGAAACAGTGACTATGTCCCAAATGTATTGGATAATTCTATTTTTTGGCTGCCAAATATTTGATAGCAAAGGTTGTACCCAAAGGATAAAAAACAAAGCCAGATAACTCAACTGAAACCCGACGTCAAATAGAAAAGACGGTTTCCATAGTAATATCAAGAGCATTGAAACGACTAAAGTGTGAAAAATATTTACCGTTCTTTTAAGGTGAATTCCAATGGCAACAAATGAAAACATAGTAACAGAACGCACAACTGAAGCCGACAATCCAGCCAATATGCCATAAGTCCAAAGAGAAACTAAAATGATTACTAATTTCAGAATAGCATTCCTTTTAGAATTGGACATTGGTTTTAACAAAAAAGTAATAAACATTAATATAAAACCCACATGTAATCCGGAAACTGATAAAATATGAACCGCTCCAGCATACTGATAATCTTTCAAAATTTCAGGAGATATATCTTGTTGTTGTCCTAGTAATAAAGCAATCAAGATATTGAGTTCCTCTTTTTTGAAATTAGAAAGCGCTAAGTTTTCAATAATTTTTGTTCTGAAATTTGAAAATTGGGACCAAATAGTTTTCTGTGTTCCAACAATATTTATTTGAGTTTCATTGGCATAAACCTGAGCATAAATTTCTTGATTTTCCAAGTATTTTCCATAATCAAATTGATTGGGATTGAAAGAACCTTTGTTTTTATATAGCATCCCGATAACATTCAATTCAGCTCCAATTTTTATGCTGTCTATTTGATTTGGTTTTTTAATATTGAGTATTATTTTTCCAAAACTTTGTTGTTTATCAACGCTTCTTATAGTTGAAATATAGCGAGTATTCTTTTGGGTATTTTTTAATTTTTCATTGATTACTAATCGAATTAAATGTTGATTTTCATAATCTTTGATTTGATTTATATAATGCAATGAATTATATGTTTCCTTATGAATAATGGAACTGGCAACACCAAGAAGAAGAGAAGTTAGTAACGATAGAACCCCAAAAATTAATTTAAAATTATTTTTGGTTCTGCTAAGAAGATGAAAAACTAGTAATAAAAATACACAAAACAATACACTTCCAAAAACCCAAATTGGAGATGGTTTATAATATTGAAAAGATACTATTCCAATGATAAAAGCTAACGAAATTTTTGCTAAAGGGAAATGTAAGATTTTCATGTAATCAAATTACACAAAAATATTTTAATTAAGCAAGAAAATTATTCAAGAACTCGATTAATTTGTGCAAAGGTTCTTTGATAATAAGGTTCTTTTATGGAAGAAATGACAACACCACTTTGTGTTGATGAATGAATGAATTTGATTTCATCATCAATTACTTCTACAACTATCCCAACGTGGTTAATTCTTTTTTGACCTCTATTGATAAAGAAAATCAAGTCGCCTTTTTTGGCGTTTTGTGGATCAATTTTTGTGCCAACTTCGGCCATTTCATGTGAAGAACGCGGCAATGTTAAATCAAATTTGATAAAAGTAGCATATACTAATCCAGAACAATCAAATCCTTTTTTTGAAGTTCCTCCTGCACGATAAGTAACTCCTAAATTATCCGAAGCAACATGTATTAATTGTTTTACAACATAATTGTCATTTTCTTCATCAATAACAATATCATTTTCATTTTTATTGTTAAGGATTGTTTTCTTTTTGGGATCGGTTTTTTTGGGGTCAGTAGTAGTAACTTTTACTGTATCGATTACTAATAAATCATGAAAATCATTTTTTTTATTTAAAATAGATTTATTCAAACTGTTTGATGCAAAAGAATTGCTCAAGCAAACAATCGAAAAAAGAGCTATTTTAATTATGTTTTTCATTCAAAAATTTTAGAATTTCAAAGATAGCATTTTTTAAACTAAAACCAACTACTTCAACTCTTTTAGGATTAATTTAGCAGTTTTTTCACTTGCACCTATGCCTCCAAGTTTGTTTTCTAACACCTCATATTTTCCAATCAAAGATTTTCTATAGCTGGAGTCCAAAAGTTTTGAAAGTTCTTTTTTTAAGTTTTTCGAATTGAATTTTTCCTGAATAAGTTCTGTGACCACTTCTTCACCCATTATTAAATTCACCAACGAAATGTATTTTAGTGTAATAATGCGTTTGGCAATTTGATAGGAAGCCCAACTTCCTTTATAGCAAACCACTTCGGGTACTTTGAATAAAGCCGTTTCCAAGGTTGCCGTTCCAGAGGTTACTAATGCTGCAGTGGCTATGCTCAGCAAATCATAAGTCTTGTTAGAAATAAATTTCACATTTTTGTTGGTTAAAAATTGTTCATAAAAATGATAATCTTGACTAGGCGCACCCGCAATTACAAATTGATACGTTGGGAAATCACTAACAATGCTAAGCATAACACTCAGCATTTTTGAAATTTCCTGTTTTCTACTTCCAGGAAGAATGGCTATAATTGGCTTTTCATCTAAATTATTGTTTTTTCTAAATGATACTTCATCTGTTTTTTCACGGTTGTGAATAGCATCTATTAGAGGATGACCAACAAAATCAACAGGAAAAAGGTGTTTTACTTCAAAAAAATCTTTCTCAAAAGGAAGAATCACAAATAATTTATCGAAATCTCTTTTTACGGCTTTAATACGATTTTCTTTCCATGCCCAAATTTGAGGAGCGATATAGTAATGTGTTTTTATTCCTTTTTGTTTCGCCCATTTGGCGATGCGCATGTTAAAACCTGGATAATCAATAAAAATAATTACGTCGGGATTGAATTTCAGTATGTCATTTTTGCAAAAGCTGATATTATCAAGTATGGTTTTTAAATTCATAACCACTTCCGCAAAACCCATAAAAGCTAATTCACGATAATGTTTCACCAAAGTTCCTCCAACATTTTGCATCAAATCGCCACCCCAAAATCGAATGTCCGCATTTGAATCTTCCTTATAAAGAGCTTTCATCAAATTGGAACCGTGCAAATCACCCGAAGCTTCACCAGCAATGATATAGTATTTCATTTTACGTGTGTTTATTTGATATTAGTGTAAAATGCAGTCGCTAATGCTCGTGTCATTTTTTTTGTTTTATTTTTTTTGGTAAATAATGTTGTCGCTAACGCTCGTGTCATAGTTTTAAATTATAAATCCCAAGTATTTAGTTGAGCAATTGCATGGTGAGCCGTTAAATCAAATTGAACTGGAACAATAGAGATGTAACCGTTTGCCAATGCCCATTCATCGGTATCTTCACCTTTATCTTGATTGACAAATTCTCCTGTTAACCAATAATAATCTTTGCCATAAGGCGTTTGTCTTTTATCAAATTTTTCCATCCAAATGGCTTTGGCTTGACGGCAAATTTTTATTCCTTTTATTTCATTTTGTTTCAGTTTAGGAAAATTTACATTCAAAACGGTGCCTTCGGATAATCTTTTTTCCAAAACCTCCAAAGCAATTTTCTTTATAAATGGTTTTATAGTTTCAAAATCAGCATTCCAAGCATAATCCAATAATGAGAAACCTACAGCGGGAATTCCTTCAATGCCTGCTTCAACAGCGGCACTCATCGTTCCTGAATAAATTACATTTATGGATGAATTGGAACCGTGATTGACCCCTGACACACATAAATCGGGTTTCTTTTTCAAAATCTCATTAACTGCCAATTTTACACAGTCTACTGGAGTTCCAGAACAAGCATACTCTGTAATGGCAGCATTTTCATCAGAAATTTTATTCAGATACAATGTACTGTTGATGGTGATTGCATGACCCATTGCACTTTGAGGACTATCGGGAGCAACAACAAGAACATCACCTATTTCTGCCATGACAGCAATTAAAGTGCGAATTCCTGGAGCATTTATCCCGTCATCATTGGTCACTAAAATGGTTGGTTTGGAAATCATTTTTATTTTTTATGAATTATAACATTACAGCACAGTTTTTGTATTTATATTACCGATTGTAAAATTAACTTTTTTTAAGGTTTTATACAGCTACATTTTTTATAACTTTGAAAAATTAGGTTTTTGCAATCAATATGCATTCCATTGTTAACTAAAATAACTTCGGTGTAAAATCATTGCTATATTTTTTTGTTTATTTTTAGACCAAATAATTAATGAATAATGTAATTCAATTTATGAAAAGAAATTATAAAATACTACTGGTAATTATAACTTTATCAGTGGCCTTGTGGAGTTTTATTCCAAAAGAAAAAGCATCAGATCCTGAGAAAGATAAATTGCTAATAGAACTTTTAGCTTTTGTTATTGAGAAAGGCCATTATAATCCCGCGGCTATTGATGATGCTTTTTCAAAAGGAGTTTATAAAGATTATTTAAATGCGTTAGATCCGTCAAAACGTTTCTTTTTGCAATCTGATATTGATGAGTTTGCCAAATATGAAACAAAAATTGATGATTTTATTCGAGAAAAAGATTTAACTTTTTTTGATTTAACATACGCTCGTTTAATGAAACGAATGGATGAAAGCAAAAGCTATTATAAAGAGGCATTAGCTAGTCCATTTGATTATAAAAAAGACGAAAGTTTCAATACTGATTATGAAACTATGCCTTATTCAAAAAATGTACAAGAATTAAAAGAAAGATGGCGTTTGCAACTGAAATTATCGGCTTTATCTTCATTAGTTGAGAAGCAAAAACTGGAAGAGGATAAGCTTAAAAATAAAGAGGCAATTAAAAAATCAGAGCCAAAAACATTTCAACAATTAGAAAAAGAAACAAGAGAAAGTACTCTAAATTCTTTGAATGACAATTTTAATTTTATTGCTGATTTAAATAGAGAAGATTGGTTTTCAGTATATGTAAATGCTATTGCTTCACGTTTTGACCCACATACTTCCTATATGGCACCAAGTGAAAAAGAGCGATTTGACGTTAGTATGAGTGGAAAATTGGAAGGCATTGGCGCTAGATTACAAAAGAAAGGGGATTTTACAGAAATATCAGAATTAATTTCTGGGGGTCCAGCTTGGAGAGGAAAACAATTAGAATCGGGCGATATGGTTTTAAAAGTTGCTCAAGGTGATGCTGAACCAGTTGATGTAGTTGGCATGCGTTTGGATGATGTTGTTAAAAAGATAAAAGGTCCAAAAGGGACAGAAGTTCGTTTGACAGTTAAGAAAACAGATGGCACGATAAAAGTGATTACTATTATTAGAGACGAAGTAGAAATTGAAGAAACGTATGTTAAATCGAGTATTGTTGAAAAAGATGGATTTAAATATGGCGTGATTTATTTGCCTAAGTTTTATATCAATTTTGAAGATATAAACAGTCGTGATGCTGGAAAAGATGTGGCTATAGAGGTGGAAAGATTAAAAAATGAAGGTGTTCAAGGAATTGTGATGGACGTAAGAGATAATGGTGGTGGTTCTTTGAAAACTGTTGTTGATATTGCTGGTTTGTTTATAGAGCAAGGACCAATAGTTCAAATTAAATCGGCAGCAGGAAAAAAAGAAGTGCTTTATGATAGAGACATAAAAGTGCAGTGGGATGGACCACTTGTAGTCATGATCAATGAATTTTCGGCTTCGGCTTCAGAAATTTTAGCAGCAGCTATTCAAGATTACAAACGCGGAGTCATTATTGGAAGTAAACAATCCTATGGAAAAGGAACAGTACAAAACGTTATAGATTTAAATCAATTTGTTCGGGGTAGTACCTACGGAGATTTGGGAGCGCTAAAAACTACAACTCAAAAATTCTATAGAATAAATGGAGGATCAACTCAGTTAGAAGGAGTGAAAAGCGATATTGCTATTCCAGACAAATATTCTTATTTAAAAATGGGCGAACGTGATATTGATAATGCCATGCCATGGGATAAAATTGATCCAGCCGATTTTAAAATTTGGGATAAACAAAACAATTTTGATTTAGCCATAGCAGAAAGTAAAACAAGAATGAAAAATAATGCACAAATGAAATTGATAGATGAAAATGCAAAATGGTTAGATGAAAGAAATAAAGAAAATGTTTATAGTTTGAATATTGATAAATTTAAAGCAGAGCAGAAATCACTCGAGGATAAAAACAAAAAATATAAATCCATAGTTGATTATAAAAATGCTTTCGAATTTAAATCGCTTCCTTATGAAATTGAGAGTATGAACAATGATTCCGTACTTAAAGAGAAAAGAGATAGATGGCATGAAAGTTTGTCAAAGGATATTTATATAGAGGAAGCCATTCATATTTTAAATGACTTACAATCCGAAAATAAAAAAGGATTATCTTCAAAAGTAAAAAAGGAAAAGTTAGTAAAATCGTAATCGGTTTCAATTAAAAATAAATATGCCCTAAGTAAATAAATAGACTTAGGGCATTTTTTTGATGATTATTTACCATTCATTTACCTTATTAGCATCCATTTTGAGGAAGATAAAAAGTAAAATAGTAAATCCCCAAAGCCCTGAACCACCATAGGAAAAGAAAGGTAATGGCACTCCAATAGTTGGGAAAATACCAACCACCATAGCAATATTTACAAAGAAATGAATGAATAAAATTCCAGCGACACAATAGCCGTAGACTCGACTAAACTTAGTTTTTTGTCTTTCGGAGAGGTAAATAATTCTAATTATTAAGATTACAAAAAGTGAAATTACAATAAGCGAACCTAAAAATCCCCATTCTTCTCCTACAGTTGTAAAAATATAATCAGTGTGCTGTTCAGGGACAAATCCGCCTTTTGTTTGAGTGCCTTCTAAATACCCTTTTCCAAACCATCCGCCAGAACCGATGGCGATTTCTGATTGATTTGTATTATAACCAATACCTTTCATGTCCACTTCTTTCCCTAGAAGAATATTGAAACGATCACGATGATGTTGTTTAAACACATTTTCAAAGACATAATCAACCGAAAATACAAATCCGCCAATCATAACAAATATTATACTGCTAAGTACCCAATTGCGATTGATTAACCTACTTCTGAAATACACAAAAATAATAACAGCTAAAGCAATTCCAATTAAAACTAGCGGTTCTATAATTAAAGCCAATATAAATAAAATTAAAGCTATAAATCCAGTCCAAACATACCATGAAGGCAAACCTTCCCTATACAATACTAAAATAAATACACTATAAATAAGGGCGCTTCCTGGATCATGAGGAAGGATAAGCAAAATAGGTAACGCCACTATGGCTAATGCTTGTAATTGTTGTTTGAAATCTTTAAGATTAACTTGAACATCACTAAGATATTTTGCGAGAGCAAGTGCTGTTGCTGCTTTGACAAATTCAGATGGCTGCAGCCCAAAAGCTCCAAAGGAATACCAATTTGCCTGTCCTTTAACGGTTTTCCCAAAAACAAACAAACCAGCCAAAGACAATAAACCTATGACATAGAAAACGCTGGAAAATTTTTCGTAAAATTTTCCGTCTACTGATAGAATGACAAAAATTAAAGGAATAGTCAGTACAATGAAAAGGAACTGTTTACCATAGATTTGTGAGAAATCAAATATTGAAGTTTCTTGATCTACAGTCGATAAAGAGGAGGAATAAATGTTGAGCCATCCCATTATTAGCAAGATAAAGTAGATTACAACGCTTATCCAGTCAAGATTATTAGTTACACTTTGATTTTTCATAAATTGTAGAAATTAATTCCCAGTTGTATCAGTTGATTTAATTTCGGTTTCTTTTTTTATTGGCAATTTTTCTTTTACAATTGTGGTAGTATTGGTATTAATTAGCGTATCTCTTATCGGATTTGCTATGTATTTATTATATTCTGCTTGAAGACTTCCTTCTAACATTCTTTTTTCTAAATCTTTTCTAGTGATTTTCCTTTTGATGTATTTTTCAATCATCAAACTTGTAATTGGTCCAGCCCAACGTTTACCCCAATATCCATTTTCAACAAAAACAGCGATTGCAATTTTTGGATTATCCTTTGGGGCGAAAGCCACAAAAATAGAATGATCTTGCAGTTTTACTCTTTTTCCATTAATTTTTGTATAGTTTTCAGCGGTTCCTGTTTTTCCACAAATATCAATTCCCTCTACATTCAATCCTCTTGCTGTACCTAAATTATAAACATCAAATAAACCACTAATTACAGGTTCAAAATACTTTTTATCGACTGTTGTGACATGTTTTGTTCTAAATTTTTTGTCAATTTGAAGTCCTTTAATTTTTTTAATAATATGTGGTGTGTAGTAATAACCACGATTAGCAACTATAGCAATCATATTGGCTAACTGAATAGGTGTCATTAAAACTTCTCCTTGTCCTATTGCATTAGAAACAATCGTTTTACTATCCCAACCCCAACCAGGATACATTTTTTTATACGTTTTGGAGGTTGGAAGATTACCTTTTTTACCTGTTGGTAAATCATAGCCCATAAATTGACCAAGACCAAAGCTTTTTAGATGGTTACTCCAAACATCAACTCCATCAGATGGTTTAACATATTTATTAATTGTTCGCATGTAAACATTGGCGAAATAGGTGTTGCAAGAATTGTAAAAACCATTATGCAATACCGAAACTCCAGAGTCGTGGCATTTCATAAATCTCCCGCGAGCATAACTAAACCCGTGATGACATACAAAAGAGGTGTTTTCATCAATGACACGTTCTTGTAATCCAACTAATCCTGTTAGTATTTTGAATGGCGAACCTGGTGTATATTCAGCTAAAAGTCCTCTGTCGTATAGTGGTTTTGCAATTGAATCATGATATAACTTGGTATAATTTTTAGACCGTTGTCTGCCTACCAATATAGCAGGATCATAAGATGGTGCGGTTACCAAAGCTAGTATTTCTCCAGTTTTTGGGTCAATGGCAACAATTCCACCTCGTTTATTAATCATTAACTCTTCACCATATTTTTGTAAATCAACATCTATGGTTAGATTAATATCTTTTCCTTGTACAGCAATAGTATCAAATTTCCCCTCTTTATAAGAACCAATATCGCGGTTGTATTTGTCTTTTTGAATGTATTTTACACCTTTTACACCTCGTAAAATATCCTCATAACTTTCCTCAACACCTTGTCTGCCAATTAAATCTCCGCTGTTATAGTACTTATTTTTTTTAATTATTTTATCATTAACCTGAGTAATAAATCCAAAAATATTAGCACCAACACTAACCTGGTAATCTCTTAAAGAACGTTTTTGGATATAAAAACCCTTAAACTTTCGTTGAACTTCTTGAAAGGCAGCATATTCTTTTTTGTTGAGTTGCGCCAAAAAAACAGAAGGAAGTCTTGGGCTATATACCTTTGCTTTAGCAATCTTTTTTAGGAAATCCTCTTTTGTTATTTTAAGTAATGAACAGAATTCAGTAGTATCCAAATTTTTTACATCTCTAGGAATAACCATGATATCATAGGAAGGTTGATTAGCCACTAAGAGTTTACCATTTCTATCATAAATATAACCTCTTTCTGGATAATCATATTTGATTTTTATGGCATTATTGTCTGACTTGGCCAATAAAGTATTATCAATTACTTGTAAGTAAAAAAGCCGAATAACTAGTAAAATTGTGGCAATGAAAATTATTGTAGGTAATAATACTTTTCTCATCGTTTACCTGGTTTTATAATATAGATTATGATAATACAAGTAATGATTGTAAATAGTGTACTTAAAACTGTGCGCAGTAAAATATCTATGAGTAAACTAATTTTAAAAACCTCTAGTATAAATAAAACACTATGGTGAATGACCACTGCAATTAAAATAAATGAAAACCTTTCGGGTGTCAAAATATCATTTAATTTAACGGTTTGATATTCATAACTTAATCCGAAGGAAAATTTAAATATTGAAGGTCTAAAATAAGCTAGCACAATACAAGCAGCTGCATGAACACCTCCAGAATTACAAAACATATCCATCAGTATCCCTAAAAAAAAACTAGCCAACAATAATCCTGATTTATTTCCGTTAACAGGGTATAGTATTATAAATAGCATATATGGAAATGGATTGATATATCCAAAAAGATCAATTCTGTTGAATATCAAAACTTGTGCAGCTAGCAACAAGATAAATCGGGCACTATTTTCTAATAAAGCACTATTCATTTTTCTTGGTCTGACTTTCTAAATTGGATATTTCTTCAGCATCTTTATTTTTAATAATATAAACATGTCCTAAGTTTGTCATATCATTAAACAATTTTATATCCAAAGTGTAGTAATTGGTTACGTTATCAATATATACTTTGTCAATAGTACCAATACCAATGTTTTCTGGGAAAATTATTGATTGTCCACCTGTTACAATAGTATCACCTTTGCGAACACCAGCGAGTCTTGGCACGTCTATTAATTGAACAAATCCAGTACTTTTTGCATTCCAGACCAATGAACCAAAATGATTTGATTTTTTAATCTTAGCATTGATTTGAGATTTGACATTCAAGATACTAATTATAGTAGCATAGTCTTTTGAAGTATTGTCAACAATTCCTATAATTCCCGCACTGTTAATTACTCCCATATTTGGTTTTATTCCAGAAGCAGCACCACTATTAATAGTTAGATAATTTTCGAAAGTACTATAGGAATTTCTAATAACTTTTGAAACGATGATATCCGTTTTTTTAACTCCTTTTATAGAATCTATTTCGGGTAATTTTGTAGTGTCTTTTTGATTGAATAAAAGTGATTTCAATCTGGCGTTTTCAATAGCCAACTCATCATTTTGGGCTCTTAGACTAAAATACTCATCAATATTATTTATTTTCTCATATATTCCGCCTGTAAAAAAATTAGCAGAACTAATTATTTTGCTTTTATGATAGGAATGTGATTGAATAGTTAATGATAATGATATAACCAAAAGCAGCAAAAACAGTAAACGATTACTGTTTTTAAGTACAAAATTAACAATTTGCTGCATGGTTTAGCTGTATAAATGTATAATGTAAGCTGTATACTGAAAACTGAAAACTGAATACTATTTTATAAGTATGCTTCTGAATTTCGGAATATTTTTAAGTGCCATTCCAGTACCGCGAACTACGGCTCTCAATGGATCTTCGGCTATGTAAACTGGTAAATCTGTTTTTTGAGAAATACGTTTGTCTAATCCCCTCAGCATCGAACCTCCACCGGCAAGATAAATTCCTGTGTTATAAATATCGGCTGCTAATTCAGGTGGTGTTTGTGATAAAGTCTCCATGATAGCATCTTCAATACGTTGGATAGATTTGTCTAAAGCTTTGGCTATTTCTCTGTAGGATACTTCTACTTGTTTTGGTTTTCCAGTCAATAAATCGCGACCTTGAACTGACATATCATCTGGTGGTGTTTCCAAATCGTCTGTAGCTGCTCCAATAGTGATTTTGATTTTCTCCGCGGTACTTTCACCCACAAATAAGTTGTGTTGCGTTCTCATGTAGTACACAATATCGTTGGTAAAAACATCACCAGCAATTTTAACTGATTTATCACAAACAATTCCGCCTAAGGCAATAACAGCAATTTCTGTAGTTCCACCACCTATATCTACAATCATGTTTCCTTTTGGTTGCATAATATCAATACCAATACCAATGGCTGCAGCCATAGGTTCGTGAATTAAGTATACTTCTTTTCCGTTTACACGTTCACAGCTTTCTTTTACCGCACGCATTTCTACTTCTGTAATTCCAGATGGAATGCAAACCACCATTCGAAGGGCTGGTGTAAACATTTTTTTCTTCAAGGCCGGAATGCTTTTGATGAACATGCTAATCATTTTTTCAGACGCGTCAAAATCGGCAATAACCCCATCTTTCAATGGGCGTATGGTTTTTATATTTTCATGAGTTTTTCCTTGCATCATGTTGGCTTCTTTTCCAACAGCAATAATTTTTCCCGATATTCGATCTCTAGCAACAATTGATGGGCTATCAATGACAACTTTATCGTTGTGTATTATCAGAGTGTTTGCGGTACCAAGGTCAATGGCGATGTCCTCAGTCATGAAATCAAAAAATCCCATAGGTTTTTGTAGGGTTTAACGTTTATAAAATTTTAACGCTCAAAGTTAAACAAATTAATGTTTAAAATGACGTGTTCCTGTAAATACCATTGCAACTTTATTTTCATTGCAAAAATTAATACTCAATTCATCTTTTATCGAGCCACCGGGCTGAATTACAGCAGTGATTCCTGCGTTATGAGCTATCTCGACACAATCGGGAAAAGGGAAAAAAGCATCGCTTGCCATTACTGCACCTTTTAAATCAAAACCAAAAGTTGTTGCTTTTTCAATCGCTTGTTTCAAAGCATCGACTCTGGAAGTTTGACCCGTTCCTGATGCCACTAATGTACTATTTTTAGTAAAAACAATCGTGTTTGATTTCGTATTTTTACAAATTTTGGAGGCAAATAATAAATCGTCAATTTCTTGAGCTGTTGGTGAAGTATTTGTAACAATTTTTAGGTTTTCTTTTGAGTCGGTAATCGTATTTCTGTCCTGAACTAACAATCCGTTTAAACATGTTCTCACTTGACGTTGAGGCAATTCAACGGCATGTTGTACTAAAATAATTCTGTTTTTCTTCTCAGATAAAATTGCCACCGCTTCTTCATCAAATTCAGGAGCAATCACAACTTCACAAAAAAGCGAATTTATTTCTTTGGCTGTAGCCAAATCTATGTTGGAGTTAGCAATCAAAACCCCACCAAAAGCGGAAGTTGGATCACAGGATAAAGCTGCCAAATAAGCATCTTTGATGTTTTTTCTTGTGGCCAAACCGCAAGCGTTGTTGTGTTTTAAAATGGCAAATGTTGGTTCATTGTTTTTGAACTCTAAAATCAGATTTACCGCTGCATCAACGTCTAGTAAATTGTTATACGATAATTCTTTTCCGTGTAATTTGGTAAACATGTTATCAAATTCGCCAAAGAAAAATCCTTTTTGGTGTGGATTTTCTCCATATCTCAATATTTGACCATCGGCTATACTAGTTTTAAAATACGATTCATCTGTATTGAAATAGTTGAAAATTGCTGTGTCATAATGCGAAGAAACATGGAACGCTTTTGTTGCTAAAAGTCTTCTTTGTTCTAATGTTGTTTCGCCGTTTTGCGAAGAAATCAACTCTAACAACATGGCATATTCATTGACTGAAGCTACAATAACGGTATCTTTAAAGTTTTTTGCGGCTGCTCGTATCAATGAAATTCCACCAATATCAATTTTTTCAATAATATCCGGTTCATTTGCTCCTGAGGCAACTGTTTTTTCAAACGGATATAAATCGACAATTACCAAATCAATTTGCGGGATTTCAAATTCTCGCATTTGTTGCACATCCGTTTCGTTGTCTTGACGGTTTAAGATTCCACCAAAGATTTTCGGATGCAACGTTTTTACTCTTCCGCCAAGAATGGATGGATATGAGGTAACTTCTTCAACAGGAACAACCGGAATTCCTAGATTATTGATAAATTCTTCTGTTCCGCCAGTAGAATAAATAGTCACATTTTGTTCGTGTAGTTTTCGAACAATTGGTTCTAAACCCTCTTTTGAAAAGACTGAAATCAAAGCGGATTTAATTTTTTTTGTAGTTGTCATGTTGTGTATATTATGGCTGTCTGCAAACAGGAATATTTAAGCAAACAAAAGTAGTTTTTTTGATTGCAAAATTCAAGAAAGAACTGTAACAAAATTTTATTTTATTACACCTATAAACAGTCATCAAAATGTTAGCGATTTCAGATTATTTTCATGAAATTTACGCATCCTAAAAACTAGTAGATGTTATTTTATCTTCGTTTATTGAAAGAAAGTTTTGCCTTTGCAATGAATGCTTTGCGCAATAACAAATTGCGTACTATGTTGTCGCTTTTGGGAGTGACTATTGGTATTTTTACCATTATTGCGGTTTTAGCAGCAGTTGATTCTTTAGACAAAAAGATTAAAGGAGATTTAAGTACTTTGGATAAAAACACTATTTATTTAACTCGAGAATCTTTTGGACCAACAGATATTCCTCGATGGAAAAGACAACAGTTTCCCGATATGAACTATGAAGAGTTTCAGTATTTAAAAGCTTCTTTAAATAATGTTGAAGATGTGTGCTATCAATATTTTATGTTTTCTGGCGAAAGTGTAAAACATGAAGGAAAATCAGTTTCAAGTGTCAATGTGGTTCCTGTTACCTATGAGTTTGCCGATATTCAAAGAATGGAAATCAACAAAGGGCGATTTTTTAACGAATCTGAATCTAATTCTTCTGCTCCAGTAATAGTTTTGGGTTATACTATTGCCCAAAGTTTGTTCGATGAAATTGATCCCATTGGGAAATCGGTTAGAATTTATGGTCAAAATGTAAAAGTTATTGGTGTTACCAAAAAGAAAGGACAAAGTATGGGTCTAGGCGATAGCGATGATGATTCGGTGTTTATTCCAGTAAATTTTATCAGAAGATTACAAGGTGATAACGCTAATAATTTTCTTCCTGTTGTTGTTATTAAACCTGAAAAAGAAGTAGATATTGCTGCACTAAAAGCAGAAATTGCCCAAAAAGTCCGCAGTTATAGAGGGGTTAAACAAGGAGAAATTGACAACTTTTTTATCAACATTCTTTCTGGCTTTACCGATTTCATCGATGGCATAATAGACAATTTGAAAATTGGAGGTTGGATCATTAGTTTATTCTCTTTACTTGTTGGTGGATTTGGAATTGCCAATATTATGTTTGTTTCAGTAAAAGAACGAACCAATTTAATCGGGATTCAAAAATCTTTGGGAGCTAAAAATAAATTTATCCTGTTCCAATTTCTTTTTGAAGCTATAATTCTTTGTGTAATTGGTGGATTTATTGGATTGTTTTTGGTATGGATAATTGCTATGATTTTAACTAAAGTATTAGATTTTGAATTTGTTTTGAGTTTTGCAAATATTCTTTTAGGAACAAGTTTAGCAGCTATTATTGGTTTAATCTCTGGAATTCTTCCAGCCATTTCTGCTTCAAAATTGGATCCCGTTGAGGCGATTAGAAGTGGAATGTA
>NZ_JBKCVI010000216.1:0-2714 GCF_046317795.1 Flavobacterium sp.
AATTTCATTATTGGCACCGGATTCATAAAATGCATTCCAATTACTCTCTCTGGATGAACCACTTGTGCCGCTATTTGTGTAATAGAAATGGAAGAAGTATTGGTTGCTAAAATCACATTATGATTGCAAACTTCACTTAATTGCTTGAAGATGTTCAGTTTTAATGTTACATTTTCTGTGGCTGCTTCCACAACCAAATCAGTTCCAACAACGCCATCCTTTATATCAGTATAAGTGATTATATTTCCAATGGTTTTGTGTTTATCATCTTCGGTGATTGTTCCTTTTGTAACCATCCGATCAAGATTGGAAGCTATCGTTGCCATTCCTTTTTCCAGTGATTTTTCGGAAACATCAATTAATTTTACGGTAAAACCGCTTTGAGCAAAAGTATGCGCAATTCCGTTGCCCATAGTTCCTGCGCCTATTACAGCAATTGTTTTCATTATATTGGTTTAGTATTTTTTATTTTTTTTAGCAATGCTTTTGAATTGGGATTGTATGTTTTTGTCCAGAAAAATACAATATAGTCTGTATTTGATAATTTGATTTGATCGGGATTTAACTTTACAATCGAATAGGTAAGAACATTTTTTTTATTAAGGAATGAATCTTTAAAGTAGTAATAAAAAACGGTCTTTTTACTTATAAAAGTTCCTGTTGAACCAGAAACGAATGCGAAACTTTTACCATTCAAATTATCAGCAGAATTATTTAATAATTGCACTATTTTTAATTCTGTATTATTTATTACTTCAGAAGATAAATCAATAGCTTCTAAATTAATGTTTTCATTTTCAATACTTTGCTTTAATTCTTCAAAATGAACATTAGAATTATTTTGTGCATTAACACCAAGAAAAAAGCTAAATAAAAGAACAAGAATTTTCATGTAATTATTTTTCATTCATCGAATCAATAATCATATAAGCCACTCGTAAAGCTTCCGTTCCATCTTCTAAAGTTACAATTGGAGTTGTATTGTTATTGATGGCATCAGCAAAAGTTTCCAATTCATCAAGGATAGCATTATTGTGACTTACTTCAGGATTGTTGAAATAAATTTGTTTCTTTTCGCCTTCGGCATTTTGTAAAATCATATCAAAATCACCCGGAACTTCAGGAGCTTGTTTCATCTTTACTACCTCGCATACTTTGTCTAAATAATCAACCGAGATGTAAGCGTCTTTTTGGAAAAAGCGTGATTTACGCATATTTTTCATGGATATTCTACTCGAAGTGATATTGGCAACGCAACCATTTTCAAACTCAATTCGAGCATTGGCAATATCGGGCGATTGGCTCAAAACTGAAACGCCACTGGCATGAACGGCTTTTACTTTTGATTTTACCACACTCAAAATAGCATCTATATCGTGTATCATCAAATCTAAAACAACAGGAACATCTGTACCACGTGGATTGAATTCTGCCAAACGATGGGTTTCAATAAACATTGGATTTTCAATTTGATCTTTCACAGCAATAAAGGCAGGATTAAATCTTTCTACGTGACCCACTTGTCCTTTAACGTTATACTCTTTGGCTAAAGCAATAATTTCTTCGGCTTCTTCTACAGTTGTTGATATAGGTTTTTCAATAAAAACATGTTTCCCACTTTTGATGGAAACTTTGGCACATTTATAATGCGAAAGGGTAGGAGTTACAATATCAATTACGTCTACAGCGTGAATCAATTTGGCTATAGTATCAAATTGTTTGTATCCAAATTCGGTAGCGATTTTAGCTCCGTTTTCATGGTTTTCGTCATAAAAACCAACGAGTTCATATTTAGAAGATTGTTGTAATAAGCGAAGATGTATTTTTCCGAGGTGACCAGCACCTAAAACGCCAACTTTAAGCATAAAAGTAAATTTTATCAAAAGTACTATTTTAGTTTATAGTTTAAAAGTTTAAGAGTTTAAAAATTTAAAGTGGTTTGATTGAAGATTAATTATTTTAGATTTTTTAGATTCTCGACATTGACATTGAATTTTGATATTGAAATTTTTACTTCTATTTTTACGAAATCATAATTACGGATCAGATTATTTCGTTCCACACAATAACATGAAAAACACAAGCAAACATCAAGGGCTTCGAAATCAATTAGCCAAGCTACTAGAGGATAAAGGAATTAAAGATAAAAGAGTACTGGAAGCAATTAAAATTATTCCAAGACATTTGTTTTTAGACTCTAGCTTCGAGGATTTTGCTTATCAAGACAAAGCTTTTCCGATTGCTGCCGGACAAACGATATCCCAACCTTATACGGTGGCTTTTCAAACACAATTGTTAGAGGTAAAAAAAGATCATAAGATTCTTGAGATAGGTACTGGTTCGGGATATCAAACAGCGGTATTAGTTGCATTGGGAGCAAAGGTTTATTCGGTAGAACGACAAAATGAATTGTTTAAAAAAACATCGGCTTTATTGCCAAAACTCGGTATTCGTCCAAAACATTTATCTTTTGGTGATGGTTATAAAGGTTTACCAGATTATGCACCATTTGATAGTATCATTGTAACAGCTGGTGCGCCAATTATCCCGAAAGCATTGATGGCTCAATTAAAAATAGGAGGAAGACTTGTTATTCCGGTTGGCGATAAAGAACAAGTAATGACCATGCTCATCCGTAAAAACGAAACACAGTTTGAAAAACATGAGGTTGGCGATTTTAAATTTGTACCTTTATTAGAAAATAAAAATTAAAA
>NZ_JBKCVI010000217.1:0-14606 GCF_046317795.1 Flavobacterium sp.
GTATTAAGTATTAAGTATTAAGTATTAAGTATTAAGTATTAAGTATTAAGTATTAAGTATTAAGTATTAAGTATTAAGTATTAAGTATTAAGTATTAAGTATTAAGAATATAAACAACAAACCATAAACCACAAACCATAAACAACAAACCATAAACCATAAACAACAAACCATAAACAACAAACCATAAACAACAAACCATAAACAACAAACCAAAAACAACAAACCAAAAACAACAAACCATAAACCATAAACAACTTGGAACTGTCAGTCAATCATTTACTAGGCATAAAATATCTCAAAAAGGAAGATATCGACTTGATTTTCGAAACGGCTGATTATTTCAAAGAAGTAATCAATCGTCCGATAAAAAAAGTACCTTCATTGCGAGACATAACTATTGCCAATATCTTTTTTGAAAACAGTACGCGAACAAAACTTTCCTTTGAGTTGGCACAGAAAAGACTTTCTGCTGATGTAATTAGTTTTTCTTCAGCACAATCATCTGTAAAAAAAGGAGAAACTTTAATTGATACTGTGAATAATATTCTTTCCATGAAAGTGGATATGGTGGTAATGCGTCATGCTAATCCTGGCGCGGCTTATTTCTTGTCACAAAATGTAAAAGCAAGTATCATAAACGCAGGAGATGGCGCACACGAACATCCAACACAAGGATTGCTCGACAGCTATTCTATCAAAGAAAAACTAGGTGAAGTAGGAGGAAAGAAGGTAGTAATTGTGGGTGATATTTTGCATTCTCGTGTAGCGTTGTCTAACATTTATGCACTAAAAATGCAAGGTGCAACAGTAAAAGTTTGCGGCCCAAAAACACTTATTCCAAAATACATTGAAAGTTTAGGTGTTACTGTTGAGCCCAATTTGCGCAAAGCACTTGAATGGTGCGATGTGGCTAACATGCTTCGGGTTCAGAACGAAAGAATGGATGTGAATTACTTTCCATCAACCAGAGAATATGCAAAACAATATGGCGTTGACAAAGCATTACTCGACTCTTTGAACAAAGAAATTGTCATCATGCATCCTGGTCCAATAAACCGCGGTGTTGAAATCACTTCGGACGTTGCCGACTCACAACAATCCGTTATTCTTGAACAAGTAGAAAACGGTGTTGCCATCAGAATGGCTGTAATTTATCTCTTGGCTTCAAAAATTCAACAATAAAAAAAGTCCCAAATTTTATTTGAGACTTTTATGATTATTCAGTTTTTAGATTTCTAAGTTGCTTAAGTTTATCTTTTAGAATGCCTAATTCCTCTTTTTTTAGATCAATATTTTTCAGTACTTCTTTTACCATTGGGTTATCTGATTTTGCTCTAGCAAAGAATTGAATGTTGTTTTCTAATTGGAAAATTTCACTTTGAACTTCATCAACTTTACGCAGAATGAATACTTTTTCGTTGTCCAGTTTTCTAGAATCAGTATTAGATAAATGGTCTAATTTATTGGCATAACGAGCCATTTCGTTATCTTTTTTGCTCAAGCTAAGTTTTTCAAAAAGGGCATCTAATATTTTGTTGAATTTGCCTTCGATATGTCTTCGGGCAAAGGGAACTTTACCAAAACTTTTCCAAGTTTCAATATGGACTTTAATTCCATCCAAATCGGCTTTGTGTTCACCAATTAGTTCAAACGATTTCAAAGTTTCTAAATATTCTTTTTTCTTTTCAAAAGCTTCCAATTCTTCAGTATTTACTTCTGTTTTTTGCTCTTTTACTTTTTCGAAATATTCGTTACAAGCCGCTCTAAATTCAGTCCAAAGTTTATCTGAAAATTTTCTTGGCACATGACCAATGGTTTTCCACTCTTCTTGAATTTGTTTCATAAGCGGTGTTGTGGTAACAAAATCGGTACTCTCTTTTAATTCGATAGCTTTTGCTACAAGTGCTTGTTTTTTGGAAAGATTGTCATTTTGGTCTTTCTTAATATCTTTATAGAAAGAGTTTTTCAATACATTAAAACTTCTCACTGCGTTTTTGAATTCTGTCCAAGTAGCTTCGTTTACTTCTGAAGGTACTTTTCCAGTTTTGAAAAATTCATTTCGCAACGCTTCTACTTTAACAATTTGACCTAACCAAGCTGCATGAGAATTAACTTTTTCTTGTGCTAAAACTTCAATTTGGGCAATAAGCTCTTTTTTCTTTACAAGATTTACATTTTCTACCTCGCGGTATTGTTCATATAAACCTTCGCGTTTGTCGTGCATTTGCTTGGTTAATTCGCTGAATTTATTCCAAATTTCTTCACGATTTTCTCTTGAAACTGGGCCAATTTCTTCTTTCCAAATGCGGTGTAAATCTTGTAACTCACGAAACGCTTTGTTGATGTCTTCTTCTTTGATTAATTCTTCAACACGCTCAATAATTTTTAATTTTTGAACCAAATTATGTTTGAAATCTAAATCTCTAATTTCTCTATCAAGGTGAAGAATGTCATAGAAATTTTCTAAATGAAAGTGATAATTATTCCAAACGTGGTTGTATTTATCTTTTGGAATTGGACCTGCCACTTTCCAACGGTCTCTAATATCATTAAATTTCTTTAAAGTTACGGGGATACTTTCTTGACTATGGATTAGATTTTTTAATTCTTCAACTATTGCCAATCTGTTTTCCAAATTGGTTTTTAAATCATTTTGAATACTTTTAAAATGACTGTTTTTCTTTTCTCTGTATTGATTATATAGTTGGTCAAATTTTACTTTTAATGGAAAATGATAATGGAAGTCTTCTGTGGTGTCAGGATTTTCAGCAAGAAACTCTTCTTTCTTTTCATCAATAAAATGATAGTATTTTGATAAAAAAGCTTTTTTTAGTTCTTCCACATGGTCTTTTACCGACATCACTTTTTCTACAACAACCAAGTTGCCAAGTTCATCAATAAGTTCATCCATCGAAAGTGTTTCATAATCCAACATTGGAATATCATGACGTTCTTTTAATGACTCGTCTTCACTTTCTTCAGCATTTATTTGCTCAATGGCATTAATTACAGATTGATTTTCTGTTTCCTCAGAAGTTTCGTTAGTAATTGTTTCTATAACTGGTGTATCATCATTTATTTCTTCTGCTGTCAATTCAATAGTGTTTTCTTCTAACGAAGGTTCTTCAGTTTCAACAACATCCTCAACAGTTTCCTCTACCAATTCTCTTTTTTCGGTAGCTAATTCAATTTCATCTTCGGTAAGTTCTTCAGTTAAAACAGCTACGACTTTGTCAGTTGGAGTCTCTACTTCTTCAATTGCTTCTGTTTCCTCAACTAGGGATTCTACTTCTTGAACAGTTTCTACTTCTGTCACAATTTCTGGAGTTTCGTCTTGAATTTCAATAGCGGCTTCTTCATTTTTGGCTGTTGTGAATTCTAACGATTCATTTACTACGTTTCCATCTGCTTCAAGCAGGTTATCATTCTTTTCTTCTAACATTTTGTGGATGTTTTAAGGGTTACACATTTTGAGGGCGAAAGATAGTAAAGAAGCTTTAAAATTCAAAGGGAATCAACGTTTTCTCAACATTTTTAAAGAAAATCAAGAATCATTTTGGATTAAAAACAAAAAACTTCGTTGATAGACCTCAGCGTTTTTTGTAAAAATGTAGTTATCAAATTTAGTTTATCAACACTTTTTTTGTTGTTGTAAAATTGGTTGATGATAATTTTAAAAAATAAAAACCTTTCTGCAAGTTGCTGATAGAGTAGGTGTTGTTTTCAAAAATTGGCTTTTTTATACGTTGCAAAATTTGACCATTTATCGTGATGATATCTATTTCTTCAACTGTAATAGTTGATTGAATATTTACAATATCATTGGAAGGATTTGGATAAACTGAAATACTATTAGCATAATCATAAGTTGGGTTTTCTAGGAAAATTGTAGGCCATCTGTTTTGTGCAATTGGTCCGCCCCAAATAACAGTAGCTAAATAGGGATTATCTATAAACGGATTTCTATTACCTTGACCATTTGTGTTGAAAGGATTGCCTAGGTAAGTATTTCTATTGTCTTCATACTGAGAAACTGGATCGTCAGAATTCCATTCTAATAAAAGATTTACCATGTTAGAATCACTTGTTGCTGTAGTGCCTGTTGCAACAAGAGTTGGAAGACATTGTTCTCCATAATGCAAATACATGTACATTAGAATACGCGCTACATCTCCTTTCCATTCATCTCCTGGATACCAAAAAGGACCCACATCTCCTGAATTTCCATTCCCAGCTGCATATAATTTATTTCCTCTATTACTATTCCTTTGTACATCGCAAGCTCTTAACATGTGAGCATCAGCACCCGGTCCAAACTGTCCTAAATCGGGATTTCCAAGTGATTGTGCAAAAATGTGTTCTCTATTCCAGTCGCCATTATTCCCGCTGTTAAAATCTTTATTTCTTGTGCGATCATTCGTAACATCAGCATCTGTTCCGTTTTCCCATCCATATACCAAAAAGACATTGTTGCTATTTGAAGGGTCTAAATCAGTATTTTTTAGGGCATTCCATACTCCTGGTGTGTAAGTCAAAAAATTTGTATGGGTACTAATGATTTTTGTTGCCAATGCATTTTTTAAATTTGTACCAGTTAATGTCCAATTAAATCCATTGTAATAGGGAGTTGCAGGAGCACCAGCTTGAGAGAAAACAATAGTTATGTTTAAGAATAATAGAAATGTAAATATTTTTTTCATTTTATTTTTTAGTTGTTAATTTTTCGTTCAAATAGTGCCATATAAAAACCATCAAAACCAGTATCTTGGGCTAATATTTTGGTTTCTTTGATAAAAGTAAATGATTTTCCTGTTTCGGTACTCAAAAAACGTTTGACTTGTTCTTGATTTTCAGAAGGTAATATGGAACAAGTTGCATAGACTAATTTTCCACCCGGTTTTACTATCTTAGAATAATTTTCTAAAACTTCGGCTTGTACTTTTTTTATATTTTCAATGAATTCTGGTTGTAGTTTCCACTTTGCATCAGGATTTCTTTTTAAAACTCCCAACCCACTGCATGGTGCATCAATCAGCACTCTATCGGCTTTTTCATGTAGTTTTTTGATAACTTTTGTAGTATCAATGATTCTATATTCAATATTGAAAGCGCCATTTCTTTTAGCTCTTAATTTTAATTGTTTTAATTTACTTTCATACAAATCCATGGCAATTAATTGTCCTTTGTTTTTCATTAAGGAAGCCATGTGTAATGTTTTACCACCAGCCCCAGCGCAGGTGTCTACTACTCTCATTCCAGGTTGTACATCGAGAAATGCAGCCACCAATTGTGAAGAAGCGTCTTGTACTTCAAAAAAACCTTCTTTGAAAGCATCTGTTAAAAATACATTCGCTCTCTCTTTCAAAACCAAAGCGTCGGGTTGGTCTTTTAAAAACTCGGTTTCAATATTTAAATCCATTAATAAAGCACGAAGTTTTTCTCTAGTTGATTTTAAGGTGTTAACTCTTAGTATAACTTGTGCTTGTTTATTTTGAGCGGCTATTTCTTTTGTCCAAATTTCTTCGCCTAATTCTTTCACCCCTAATTCATCCATCCAATCAGGAATAGACTCACGCATTTTTCTAATTTTTGATAATTCGTCAAAACGTCCTTTTATTTTTCGTTCAGGTGTACCTTCTAATTGTCGCCAATCGGGAATAGGATAACCTCTTAATACTGCCCAAACTGCAAATATTCTCCATAAATGATCACGATTAAAAGGTTCTTTTACATCGGCAATTTCCATGTAAAGCCGTTTCCAACGAACAATTTCATAGATGGTTTCGGCTACAAATTTTCTATCGGAACTTCCCCAGCGTTTGTCTTTTTTCAAAGCACGTGCAACCACTTTATCTGCATATTCTCCTTCATTGAATATCGCATTTAAAGAATCGATGGTGGTGTAAACAAGATTTCGATGTAATCGCATGGTGTAAAAAAAATAAGCGTGCAAAGGTATTGCTTTTTTATTCTCTACACTTAAATTTAACAAGCTAAAAATCTAAAAGAATTTTTATTCAGTAATTTCAAAAGGAACACTTTCTAAATATTCAATTAATATAATGTCAACTAAAAGTTTATAAATTAGTTCTATCACCAATAATTCTGTGCATCTCAATATTTTCTGGAGCATGCAGTACTAATGGAAACTGTTCTATTTTTACGGAGCTACTATCCAATCCAAATCCTTTTTCTTCGGATAAACTGAATTTTTTAATGATAAAATAGGTGTTCATGACCACTTTTTCAAAGAAAGTTAAATCGCTATCATTGGATAAGAATTTTTCTGATAATACTACTTTAAAATCGCCAATAATGTTGTTTTTGTTTAACGATTCGTAACGACTGGTAATATCTACCTCGCCATTTTTTACCATATCTTTTAACACTTCCTTGAACATCAAATTAATTTTTGTTGGTTCTCTAAATCCGAGATAAAAATCTACCCTAAATAAATCGTCTTTCATTATTTCGGTTACTTTATATTCTTTTTTATAAGGTTCGTTGAGAACATTTACGTGAATAAACCAATAAATATCGGCACGTTTAGGTCTTTTTTGCAAAATAGAGAACATCACTTTTTCCTCGATTTCATCCGAACGATTTGAGTTAGTCATATACACCAAATGAGTAGCATATTTTGGAATGGATAAATCAACACTCAACTCAGAAAGTACTTTTTTATAATCGTCAATTTTGACAATTTTAGTATAATTTTTACTAATTTGTTTGGCTAAATACCAAGTAGCCATAATACCTATTAATCCAGATGCAATTATTAATGTTACAAAACCACCATGGAAAAATTTAACAACATTGGCATATAAAAAACTAAATTCAATAGCTATATATAATGTTATTAATGGAACAATAAAATAAAGTTTTACTCTTTTTAAAATCAAGTAAAAGTTGAGTAAAACGGTTGTCATTATCATACATAAAACAATGGCTAAACCATAGGCATGCTCCATGTTTGATGACTCTTTAAAATACAAAACAATACCAATACAACCAAGTAAAAGTAACCAGTTAATAGAAGGAATATACAATTGTCCTTTGACTTCAGTAGGATATTTTATTTTTACTTTTGGCCAAAAGTTTAAACGCATGGCTTCATTGATTAGTGTAAAAGAACCACTAATTAAAGCTTGTGAAGCAATCACGGCAGCCATAGTTGCGATTACAATTCCAATTGGTAAAAACCAATCTGCCATAATTAAATAGAACGGATTACCTGCTTTTCCACCAAGCTCTGCTAAGGTTTGTCCTTCGTGATTTATTAAATAGGCACCTTGACCAAAATAGTTTAAAAGCAACATTATTTTTACAAATACCCAACTGACTCTGATGTTTTTTCTACCACAATGTCCCATATCTGAATACAAAGCTTCAGCTCCTGTTGTGCATAAAAATACAGCTCCAAGAACAAAGAAACCTTCAGGATGAATTTGTAATAATTCATAAGCATAGTAAGGGTTGATTGCATGAAAAACACTAAAATCAGACAGAATTTGTAGGGTACCAAGTACGCCCAACATCGTAAACCAAACCAACATCATTGGGGCAAAAAATCGACCAACAAGCTTAGAACCAAATTGTTGTATAGTAAATAATGCAATTAAAATTCCAATAACAATGGGTATCGTATTTATTTCAGGATTAAAATTACGCAGACCTTCTACGGCTGAAGATACCGAAATGGGTGGCGTTATAATTCCATCGGCTAGTAGAGCACTTCCACCAATAATGGCAGGAACTATTAACCATTTTATTTTGGTTCTTTTGACTAGTGCAAATAGTGCAAAAATCCCACCTTCACCATGATTGTCTGCACTTAGTGTGATGATAACATATTTAAGTGTAGTTTGTAAAGTGAGTGTCCAAAAGATGCAGGAAATGCCTCCTAAAACAATGTCTCTTGAAATGGCATGAATACCAAGAATGGCTTTCATAACATAGAGTGGTGAAGTCCCAATATCGCCGTAAATAATTCCTAATGTAACAAGTAATCCGCCTGTGGTAAGTTTGCTGTGCAGCTGATGATTATGAGCGTTCATGAATTGAAGTTAAAAGGATACAAATGTACTGTTTTTTTAAAATGATTATTTTTTTAGGTGATTATTTTTTTGATTTTCACATAAAAAAAGCACCACAATTTGTAATGCTTTTTATAATAATATTTCTATTTTATAAATTCTAACCTCTTTTATTACCTATAGGATTTCCCGATGTTCTTGCTACTCTTTCTGTATTCATTCTTTGGTTTGAATATTTTCCTGAACTTGAATTTCTTGAGGACGCATTACTGTAATTGTTTTCTCTTGGATTATTATTTCGAATAGTTTCAGTAGGAGTTTGGTTTTGTTGAGTTACACTTCTCGAATTAGAGTTTACTCTAATGGTATTGTTAGCATTGTAATTTCTTGGCGTTCCAATACTTTGTGTTTCATTTCTTGGATTAGAATTTACTCTTATAGTATTATTGTTAGCATAATAATTTCTTGGTGTTCCAATACTTTGTGTTTCATTTCTTGGATTAGAATTTACTCTTATAGTATTGTTGTTAGCATAATAATTTCTTGATGTTCCAATGCTTTGTATTTCAGTTCTTTGATTAGAATTTCCTCTAGTAGAGATTGAATTATTTGCGAAGTTTCGAGTATTTGTATATACTGTTTGATTACGATTACCTGTAGTTGTTTGATTACTTCTACTATTATCTAATTCGTATCGATTTGCATAGTTTTCGTTTCTTTGATTAAAAGAGCGATTTGGATATCTAATTTCGTATGCATTTCCTCTTCTTCCTCTGTATGAATTATAAGCAACTTCACATCTTCTATAATTCACATAATTGTAATGATGATAATTATTGATACAGAATCCTATATTTGATCGGTATCTGAATATAGGAAATGGAGTCCAAGAATAATAATAATTGGGATAAAATCCCCAATACCAAGAAGAACAATAAGGAGTATAATTTCCTACCCAAAATGAATTATAAATAACAGGTGTGTAGGCGTAAACCGGCTCATAAATATAATTATTACCATACATAAAAACATCACCAACAACTTGAACTTGAACTCGATTAAATCGATCTCTTTCAACTTCTACTGTAGCAACATCTTGAAAAGTATCTCGACCAATAACTGACTGGATTACAATTAAATGTGCGTTTCCTTCAACACTTTCAATAACCCGTAAATAATCAACTTGATTATCTTGATTTAAATCCAAATTAGAAATTTGAACTTTTGGATCGTTTAATCTTCTTTCAAAATCCTCTAAATTTCTTGAATCGCCAAAAATGGAAGCAACCGCTCTCAAATCTAAGTTATCACTAATTTCAGAATTGTTTGCACTCACCGTAGTTCGGTTTTGAGCAAAACCTGTTGTAATACTCCAAATAGTCAGTATTGACAATGTTACAATTTTTGTTTTCATAATTATTAGTTTTAGTAATGAATAGCTTTTAACTCAATATCCAATTACTGTGCCACAGATTTTTAATACTAATTTCAAGAAAGTTAATTGTTGTATATTGGCCTACATTTCAATAATTAACAATGAAAAATTGGATTCTACTTTTTGCTTTTTTTACACTTTGTATCGGTTATAAATCGGTGGCGCAATCAAACAGGGCTTCCTTTACATCAGTTCGTGTTGATACTATTTTAAATGAAAAAATAAGCATCAGAGCTATTCAAATTGATAAGGATAAATTGTGGTATGCAGCAAATAATTCACTTTTTGGGTATTACAATTTTGTAACGGGCGAGAAAGTTCAAAAGCAAATCCAAAATGATAGTTTGAAATACGAATTTAGAAGTATTGCTCAAAATTCTAAATCTGTTTTTATTGTTAGTATTGGAAATCCTGCTGCCATTTTTAAAATAAATAAATCAGATATAAGATTTGAAAAAGTCTATTCAGAAAATCATGAAAAAGTATTTTATGATAGTATGAATTTTTGGAATGAACAAGAAGGAATAGCCATTGGTGATCCAATAGAAAATTGTCTTTGTATGCTTATTACACGTGATGGTGGAAATACTTGGAATAAAATACCGTGTGCTGAGTTGCCAAAAGTTGTAGAGGGTGAAGCTGCTTTTGCAGCAAGTAACACGAATATTGTTATCAAAAAAGATGAAACTTGGGTTGTTTCTGGCGGAAAAAAATCAAGAGTATTTTATTCTCCAGATAAAGGAAACACTTGGAACGTTTATGACACTCCAATAGTTCAAGGAAAAACAATGACCGGAATTTTCACAGCCGATTTTTATAATGATACAATTGGAATTATTGCTGGCGGAAATTATGAAGTTTTAGACCAGAATTTTCAAAACAAAGCCATGACTTTTGATGGTGGAAAAACTTGGAAATTAATTTCCGAAAATTCTGGTTTTGGTTATGCTTCATGCGTTCAGTTTGTGCCAAATTCTAAAGGAAAACAATTGGTTTCAGTTGGAACTTCTGGGATTTATTATTCTTCAGACGGAGGTAATTCATGGAAACAATTCTCAACAGATAAAACATTATATACGTTGAGATTTTTAAATAAAACTACTGCTTTTGCTGCTGGAAAGGATAAGATTATAAGAATTGAATTTAAATAATAAAAGAGCCAATGGCTCTTTAATTTATTACTGTTTAGGGCGTTTATCCCGATATTGTTGTAAAAGTTTTCGATTAAAATCATCTTCCGCTTTTTTAAGTTTCAAAATTTTAACGGGCGGAAGTACTCCTTTCAAACTATTGATTAACTTCTTTTTGGCTTGATACAATTCATCTTCAGTACTTTCCATTTGAACAAGCAGTGTTGAAGCTTCTTTTTCACTTAATTTATCGAGTGATTCATCATCCATTCTGTCGATATAACCTTTCATTTTCTGTTTTCTGATATCTTGTTGTTTATCTTCAAAAGTATTATAAATAGGCCAAAACTTTGCGGCTTCCTCTGATGTTAGGGATAATTCGCTGGTGATAAAAGCTATTTTGAGTGATTTGATTTTATCTCTTTTTTCCTTTGACATCATGCCGTTTTGTGCAAATGTATTTGCTGTTAATAGCAATAGAAATACTAGAATTAATTTTTTGTGTATCATATCTTTAGTTTATTAAGTATTGTTCAAGTTCAGCATTGTTTAATAAAGTTTCTTCCAAATCTTCGTTTTTAAGTTTTAAGTCTATTTTCATTTTTTCTAGATCTTCCGTTTCCAATAAATTGACTATTTCATCTTCAGTAATTGAAGAGTGATAGGTGATGTAATCTTCTAATGTTTTTGAATCAATCTCGTTTGAATTTGTTTCATATTTAATATATAATGAAATAGATAGCATTAAAACAAGTACAGCAGCCACGGCATAATACCATTTTCTTCTTGTTTTAAAAAGCGATATTTCTTTGGCTTCACTTTTTGGTAATTGTTTTAAAACGCTTTCAGAAAACGAATCGAAATAAGCTTCTGGAGTTGTAAATCCGGAATTTATTTTTGGTTCTTTATCTAGTTTAAATTCTTTCATGGTCTTAGGACTTTAAAAATTCGTATTGGTTTAATTTGTTTTCATAAATTCTTCGATTTTTTTTACAGCATGATGATAAGATGCTTTCAAGGCACCGACTGAAGTGCCCAAAATCTCCGACATGTCTTCGTATTTTATCTCTTCATAGTATTTCATTTTAAATACTAATTGTTGTTTTTCAGGTAATAGTAGAATAGCTTTCTGCAACTTGAGTTGAATTTCATTGCCATCAAAATAAGTGTCGGCTTGTAAATTATCTACAATTTTATTTTGCATTGCTTCACTTGTTGTTCCATTTCGCTTTGCTTTTTGATTGATAAAAGTAATAGCTTCGTTTGTGGCAATCCGATACATCCATGAAAATAATTTGCTTTCTCCTTTAAAATTTTTCAGATATTGAAATACTTTGACAAATGTATTTTGCAAAACATCATCGGTGTCATCATGATTGAGAACAATATTTCGAATGTGATTGTATAACGGCCGTTGATAATCGCGCAAGAGTTTTTGAAACGCTTGGTTTTGCGTTTTAGGATTTAATAATTGCTCAATGAATTCCTTTTCTTCTTGCAAAGCGATAATTTATCAATTGGAATAAAGATACTAGAAAAGGTTTAATCTATCAGAAAACTATGGAGTTTCAACAGGAGTTGGAGCACTTTCCGTTGGTGTGATAACAGTTGTTGTTGCTACAACAGCAGGTTTTGCAACTGCAACTTTTGGAAAAACTGGAATGTAAATTTCGGTGATCCATTTGGAAGGTTGCTTGACATCGTCAATTGTTTTGACATAGACTTCAACATATTTTCCAGCAAAGTTTTGAGTTAAACCATTATCTGCAATGTATTTTTTTGCTTTCGACCAAGCTTCCGCTGTATGAGAATAATCACCAATTAAAGTTGTTTTTAAACAAGTAAATGGAATAATTTCACCTGTAGTCATATCACTTCCCGATGATATAAAAACTTGCTTATCAGTAGGTATGCAAACTGAAAAAGTTACAAAATCATTGGCAACGTCATACCGGTCGTATAAAATAAATGGTTTTCCAGCCATAGCAAGTTTGTTTTTCTTGAAAAAACTAACCATTCTTGCCATAATGATTTTAATGTTTTTTGAGACACTTTTAATCCTGCAGGAAACGGTTTGTTTGATACAAAATCCAGAACTTTTTTGCACTATGCCATTTACTTTAATGGAATAAGTCTTGATTTCATAATCCAAAGTTTTATTAAGATTTCGTAAACTTTTTTCGAATGCATCCGACAAAACTCCTGAAATTCCACCATTGAAAAAAGTTTTTATTTTAGTCAAAACATCCATTTTTCCTTTAGTATGGATGGTAACTTTTGTTCCTCCAGTTGTATCTTTGAAAGTCCAAAATATATCAGATTTGGCACTATTAAAGTTTGCCTTTTGAAAAATGCTATCATTTTCTTTTACAAAATATGTTTTGATATTTCCATCTACAGCACTACTTTCCCAAGAGCAATAGCCACCTGAACCCATTGTTTTTGAAGGATATTCAAACTTAATATTATTTTCTTTATCCATCCAAGAACCAAAAGTTTCCCAATTTTTATAATCATTTACATAATCAAAAACGGTATTTCTTGGGGTTTTAATAATGCTGCTTTTTGAAACTTCAAAATCTCCTTTTTGGGTGGCTACATATACGGTTAATCCAACTAGGGATAATAGAAAGAGAAGAAGTAGGTATTTTATAATTCTCATGTAGGGATTATTAGGTCATTCAAAGTTATGCATTCATTGTTAACAAAAATGATATTAGTGTTTAAAAAATATTTTTATCACAAAAAGTAAAACAATAAAAATAAAAAATCCTATTAGAATTTTATAACTTCCTTTGTACATTTTTTGGTGTAATGCTTTGTCTTTTCCATAGGCAAAATACATGGCAATAATAAAAGCAATAAAAAACAAAGCGGCAAAAATCCATTGACCAGTTGTGAACATATTTTCAAAATTTTCAACAAATTTAATCAAATGAAAGGTAAAGTTGTAATTTGCATCATCAATTAATTTTTTTAAAAATGCAAAAACAACTCAACGCAGTAAAAGAATTTCATACGTCATTTGGATTAGGGGTAAGTTATGAAATGAAAGGACATTTGGGCGAACAAAAAAACAAGCTTCGCTTTGATTTAATGAAAGAAGAGAACGAAGAATATCTTGATGCTGTTCAGAATGATGATTTAGTAGAAATAGCCGATGCGCTTGGCGACATGCTTTATATTTTGTGCGGAACGATTTTGGAACACGGATTGCAACACAAGATTGAAGAAGTGTTTGACGAAATCCAACGCAGTAATATGAGTAAACTTGGTGAAGATGGAAAACCCATTTACCGTGAAGATGGAAAAGTTATGAAAGGACCAAATTATTTTAAACCGAGTTTTGAGGAAATACTGAAATAGTATTCAGTGATCTGTTTTTAGTGTTCAGTGGCAATTTTAGCTTTACTTGATTTAATGTCACTTAAACTTAGTTTTAACAAAAATCAAATTAAAAAAAACTCAAAGTTTCCTTGGACTATTTATTATAAAACTGAACACTTTTTTCTGAACACTGAACACTAAACCTTTACCGTCCATCCAAAAGTATCTTCCGCTAAATTATATTGAATCTTAGTTATTTTATCTTTTAATTGCAATGCAATTGAGTTTTCTATTTTTGGTAATTCATAATAATGTTCTTGATATTGAAAACCTACAATTGGACTTACAACAGCAGCCGTTCCAGCACCAAATATTTCTTTTAAACTTCCGTCTTTAGCTGCGGTTATTATTTCATCAACTAAGACTGAACGTTCTTCAACTTTAATTCCATCTCGCTTGGCTAATTGGATTAAACTTTTTCTAGTAACTCCATCCAAAATCCTTTCACTTACTGGGGCTGTGTAAATAGTGTCATTAATTCTGAAAAATACGTTCATTGTTCCCGCTTCTTCTAGTTTGGTGTGTGTAGCATCATCTGTCCAAATGATTTGTTGAAAACCTTTTTCTTGAGCCAATTTTTGAGGATAGAATTGAGCCGAATAATTTCCAGCAGCT
>NZ_JBKCVI010000218.1:0-12780 GCF_046317795.1 Flavobacterium sp.
TTAAAAAGATTTTTATATAAACTCAAGGTGCTTTTCGTTGATGAAACAAAAATAGGTTTTTATTGGATTATGAAAATCCATTTTTATCAATAGTTTTGATAAAATGAAAACCGCGGGGTTCATAACCTTGATTGTAATAAAAACGGTGGGCAGGAAAATTTCCTGTAAAGGCATCAAGAACGATACACGTGCATTGAAGTTCTTTGGCTTTTTCATCAATATAATTGGAAATTAGTTTTCCAATTCCTTTTTTACGATAGTCAGGATGCACAATAAAGTTGTCAATTTCGATATATTTTCCCGTCCATAGTTTGGTGCCAAACCAAAAGCCAGTTAAACCAACACAAATTTTCCCATCAAAAACGGCTACTTGTTTGTAGCTTTTGGGAATCATATCTTCGAGGAAAGATTTATAACGTTCGATAGCCATATTGGGATATAGCAATTGGATGGTTTCAAATTGTTCGAGGATTTCTTCAAGCGATGAAAGTTCTCTGATTTCCATTATGGGATTTTTATTTAAAAGTATAAAAAAGAGCCAACGCGAGTTGACTCTTTTTGGTAAAATATTATTTTGAAAATTATCCTTTCAAAGCTTCCGCTCCACCAACAATCTCCAATATCTCATTAGTAATGGCAGCTTGACGCGCTTTGTTGTAGGTTAATTTCAATTGGTTTCTCAACTCGGTTGCGTTGTCGGTGGCTTTGTGCATTGCCGTCATACGTGCACCGTGTTCTGAAGCAAAGGAATCTCTTATAGCTTTGTATAATTGTGTTTTTAACGATTTTGGAATCAAAGTCAATACAATTTCTTCTTTGGATGGTTCAAAAATATAATCTCCAGTTGAAACTGGCTTTCCCGAAGTCTCTGGATGAACTGGTGCTAGTGGCAAAAATTGTTCGGTTTGAACGATTTGTGTCGCTGCATTTTTAAATTGGTTGTATACAATCTCAATTTTATCATATTCGCCAGCGATAAATTTTTCGGTCAATAAATCTGCAATTTTAGCAACATTATCAAAAGTAAGTTGATCAAAAACTTCGCTTTTATTCTCGATTACTGAAGTTGTTTTTCTTAAAACATCATTTCCCTTTTTACCGATAGCAAAAATATCCACTTGTTTTCCATTGTAACTATCAGCAACTAATTTTGCTTGTTTGATCACGTTAGTATTGAAAGCACCACACAAACCACGGTTTGATGTTATAGCAACAAGTAATACTTTATTGATTTCGCGTTGGGAAGTATATTCTCCACCAGCATCACCGTCTAGAGTAGCGCTAACACTTTGCAATAATTCCGTTAATTTTTCGGCATAAGGTCGCATAGCTGTGATAGCATCTTGTGCTTTTTTCAACTTTGCAGCAGAAACCATTTTCATCGCCGATGTGATTTGCATCGTTGACTGAACGGAAGTAATTCGATTACGGATTTCCTTTAAGTTTGCCATTTGTTATAGTATTAAGATTTAAGTATTAAGTATCAAGACGTCTTAATTCTTGATACTTAATACTTAATACTTTTTAATTATATTTTGCTCCTATTTCCTTAGCTGCTTTTTCTAAGACATCAGTGATGTTATCATCTAATTTTCCTGCTTTTAAAGCATTCAAAGTGTCTCTGTGCTTGTTGTTCAAGTATTCCAAATAATCTTTTTCGAATTCTTTTACTTTGTTTACAGGAACATTTCTCAATAAGTTTTTAGAACCTACATAAATAATAGCTACTTGGTCTTCTACTTTATAAGGATCGTTAACGGCTTGCTTTAAGATTTCAACGTTACGTTTCCCTTTTTCAATTACGTTTAAAGTAACGGCATCCAAATCGGAACCAAATTTTGCAAACGCTTCCAATTCACGGAATTGTGCTTGATCCAGTTTTAAGGTACCAGCCACTTTTTTCATTGATTTAATTTGAGCATTTCCACCCACTCGAGATACCGAAATACCCACGTTAATTGCCGGACGAACTCCGGAATTAAACAAATCTCCATCCAAGAAAATTTGTCCATCTGTAATAGAAATTACGTTTGTTGGGATATATGCAGAAACGTCACCGGCTTGTGTTTCAATAATTGGCAAAGCGGTTAATGAACCACCACCTTTTACGATTGGTTTCAAGTTATCTGGTAAGTCGTTCATGTTTTTTGCGATATCATCATCAGCAATTACTTTACATGCTCTTTCTAATAAACGAGAGTGCAAGTAAAAAACGTCTCCAGGATAGGCCTCACGACCTGGTGGTCTTCTTAATAAAAGAGAAACCTCACGGTAAGCCACCGCTTGTTTTGATAAATCATCATAGATAATCAAAGCAGGACGACCTGAATCTCTAAAATATTCTCCAATTGCAGCTCCAGCCATTGGTGCATACACTTGCATTGGCGCTGGATCAGAAGCGTTAGCCGCTACAATAGTTGTATAAGCCATTGCGCCTTTTTCTTCTAATGTTTTTGCAATTAAAGCTACAGTTGACGCTTTTTGTCCGATGGCAACATAGATACAAAATACCGGTTGACCAGCGTCATAAAATTCTTTTTGGTTCAAAATGGTATCAATACAAACCGTAGTTTTCCCTGTTTGACGGTCACCAATAACTAACTCACGTTGTCCTCTTCCAACTGGTATCATCGCATCGATAGATTTGATCCCTGTTTGTAATGGTTCTGTTACTGGTTGACGGAAGATAACTCCAGGCGCTTTTCTTTCCAATGGCATTTCATATAAATCACCACCGATTGGTCCTTTACCATCAATTGGGTTACCCAAAGTATCCACAACACGACCAACAATTTGCTCGCCAACTTTTAAAGAAGCAATACGTTGCGTTCTTTTAACGGTGGATCCTTCTCTAATTCCAGTTGATGGTCCTAAAAGTACCACACCCACGTTGTCTTCTTCAAGATTCAAAACTATGGCTTCCAATCCGTTTTCGAATTGTACTAACTCGCCATATTGTGCATTGGACAAACCATAAACAAGAGCGATACCATCACCAACTTGTAATACGGTACCAACTTCTTCTAACGTAGCTCCAGATTGAAATCCTTCTACTTGTTTCTTTAATATTGCTGAAATTTCAGCAGCTTTAATTTCCGCCATTTTGATATATCTTTAATGGTAATTTAATTACTAAACTCTCTTTTTAATTCTTGCAATCCGTTTGCCACAGAAGCATTGTATTGTTTATCGCCTATTCTTAAAATAAATCCTCCAATAATTTTTGGATCTACTATATTTTCGATAGTTATTTTTTTGTCTGAAATCGTTGCTATTTTTGCTAATACTTTACTTTCTAAATCAGCAGTGATTGGGAAAGCGGTTGTAACTTTGGCAACCTCAACATTATTCATTTGGTCGAATAACATATTGTACTGTGAGGCAACTTGTGCTAAAATTTCAAATCGCTTATTATCGTGCAACAATCTGAACAATGATTTAGTTTCCGATTGAACAGTAACAAAAACTTCTGAAAGTGCATTCATTTTCACTTCGGATGAAATAATTGGACTTGATAAAAAATCAATCAATTCTGCGCTAGCAGCAATGGAAGTAACGATAGACAACATGTCTTCGTTTACTTTAACAGCATTCCCATTGGAAAGGGAAATTTCTAAAATGGCTTTCGCATATCTAATCGCAGCTCTTGACATACCGATTAATTTAATTTTACATCGCCTAACATTTTCTCTACCAATTTGGTTTGAGATTCTTTGTTAGACAATTCGTCTTTTAATAATTTTTCAGCAATATCTAATGATAAAGTAGAAACTTGCGCTTTCAATTCTGCCAAAGCTGCATTTTTCTCGCTTTCGATGGAAGCTTTTGCTTGTTCAATCATTTTTTGACCAGCAGTTTGCGCTTCTGTTTTAGCATCATTAATCATTTTGTCTTTGATTTCACGAGCTTCTTTCATCATAGCATCACGTTCTAATCTTGCTTCGGCTAACAATTTTTCATTGTCTGCTTTCAAGTTTTGCATTTCTTTCTTTGCATTTTCTGCTGATAGTAATGCATTTTTAATACCTTCTTCTCTTTCATTAACTGCATCGAGAATAGGTTTCCAAGCGAATTTTTTCAAAAGGAAAACAAGAGCTAGAAACAATACTGTTTGCATGATAAACAAACCTAATGAAAACTGTCCAAATAATTCTTCCATTATATTATATCTTAAATTTAAAATGTATTAAATAATTAACAAAAGCTACAACCAACCGTTATAGCTTTTGTTTCTTTTTTTAGTTTACAGCAAATAGAGCCGCGAAACCAATACCTTCAATAAGCGCAGCTGCAATAAGCATAGCTGTTTGGATTTTTCCAGTAGCTTCTGGTTGACGAGCGATAGCGTCCATTGCTGAACCACCGATTCTACCAATACCGATACCTGCACCGATAACTACTAATCCTGCTCCAATAATTTTAGGAATTTCCATAATGTATATATATATATTTAATTAAACATTCTTTTTATAATTAGAATTTAGATATTAGATTGTAGATATATCTGAAATCTAATATCTAAATTCTAATGTGCTTCCTCATGGTGATGTTCTTCAACAGCCGAACCAAAATATAAGGCCGCTAACATCGTGAAAATATAGGCCTGTAACAAGGCAACTAAAACTTCAAGCAATGACAATACAAAAGCTAATAAAAACGATAAAGGACTTCCTATTGGGCTATTAAAAGTATACATCAAAGCAATTAAACTCATTAATACAATATGTCCAGCTAACATATTTGCATACAAACGAATCATCAATGAAAATGGTTTGATTATCGTTCCCAATAATTCTATTGGAGCCAATACAAATTTCATTAAAACTGGCACTCCTGGCATCCAGAAAATGTGTCCCCAATAATCTTTCTTTGCTGTAAAGGTTGTAATCAAATAAGTTATTATAGCTAATGCAGCTGTAAAAGCAATGTTACCTGTAACGTTTACTCCTAGCGGCGTCAATCCGAACATGTTTAAGAACCAAATAAAGAAAAAGGTGGTCAATAAAAAGCTCATGTATTTTTTATAATGCTTCTCGCCAATGTTTGGAATAGCAATATCATCTCTGATGTATAAAATAATTGGTTCGAAGAATCTACCAGCACCTTTAGCAATAGAACCGTTTTTCTTGTATGATTTTCCTAAACCTGCAAATAGTGATAACATTAATAAACCAACGATAAGAATCATCAATACGTTTTTAGTAATAGAAAAATCGAGTGGTTTGGTATTGGTTACATGTCCTTTTTCATCTTCTGTAAAAGTTCCTGCTGAATCTGTTTTGTATACTTTCCCGTCGTGGTGGTTTATTTTATAGAAGTTTCCTTTTGATTCAGCTACTGCTTCTCCATGTTCAAATTTTGAAGACGAAAAGAAATGAATTCCATTATCCCATAAAATTACTGGCAGTGAAAAACCAAAATGGTTCTCGCCATTTTTGCCATATGAAAAAAGATTAAAATCATGTGAATCTAATAAGTGGTGTTTCACATAATTTTTGCGTTCTAAATCCGCCTTTTGATCTTCTGTTAAATTCTCAGGAATCCTATGCGCTTCATTTGATTTTTCTTGAATTTTGTGTGATGTTTCAGTAGTTACTTTTTTTGTGTCTACACTTGGATTAGCAAAACAAAATAAAGGCAAACATGCAACTAATGTTGCTATAATAAAGTGGAGTGGTTTTCTTGAAATCACCATATCTGACAATTAACTTAAATTAACTTTTTCAAATTTGGTGCAAAAGTACACTAATAATTTATATTAAAAAGTATAACTTTTGTTTTTTTTGATGGAATTATCAAATTAAGAACAAATTACTGCTTATTGTTTAAAATTCTGATGGTTACAAGTGTTTCTATTATCAAAAAGTAAATAAATATAATAAAAAAACTCATCTTTTCTGTTGGTGTTTTAGGATGGTTTAATGTTAAAATTGGTTTTAAAAACACATATGCTATAACCATCTTTAATGTAGTGAGAAATAAAAAAGTAAACCCTACAGAATTAATGTTTTTCTGTTTGACTTTATCTAAAATTAAAATTAGCATTGCAGAAAAGAAAAAGAAAAAGAAATACAGCAAAGGAATTGAGTAGACAAAGTCTTCTTCATAAATTTTAGGAACAAAAAAATAAAATAATAATTTATGAATTATAAAACCTATTGTTCCTAAAACCAATAAGGCAAAAATGGATTTGAATTTTTCTAAATTCATACTATTCGTTATCTGATTTGTTAATTTTCTTCAACTGTCGATTGATGTTGTAGAACGCTATTGCTACACCAAGCATGGTTAAAATCTTTACATATAAACTATGCGGATTTGTATATTTTTCATCAAGCCAACGGCCTAGGTATGAGAATAGAAAAACAATAATTCCCATTTGGATTGGGATGTTTATGAGCGTTAACCATTTATTACGCTGTTTTTTCTTCTGTTGATTGTCCATTGTTGACCATAGTTTTTACATGAGGTTTCATAACGCAAGAAGCGCTGAATTCAGCTCCTGGTTCAACTGAAAGTTTGTTGCACAAAACATCCCCTTTTATCTTTGCTTTTGCCTTTATGCTAAGCAAATCTTGAACTTGTATTTTTCCTTCAAAATGTCCTTCGATGTCGGCGTTTTGACAAATAATATCGCCTATAACACTTCCTGCTGGACCAATAACTAATTTCCCTTTTGACTGAAAATTTCCAATTAATTTTCCGTCCAAACGAAAATCTGCTGGGGAAATAATATCCCCTTTTATGGATGTTCCTTCTACAATTCTATTTGTTTTACCAAGTAAATCGGTATATGATTTTGGACTTTTTTCAAACATGATTTATCCTTTTTTTTCTGGTTTTTCCATTTGAGGTGATGGTGGTAAACCGAATTGATTATCGTTATCTTGGATTCCATTTTGTGGATTCTTTGGCTGATTACCATTATGTTTTTTTGAACTCTCCGGATTGGCTTGTTCTTGTCTTTGTGCTGGCTTTTCTTGTTGAGCAACGGGTGCTTTTTCAATAGTGCCGTCCCAATTTGGTGGAGGTGGATTATCTGCTAAATTACCAGCTAAGAATTCGTCTAATTTCTTTTTGATTTGAACAATTGCATAATTTTCTGCCGAAATAATTATGGCTTTTTCTTGAACTTTATAATCCTTATAATCTTTTAAAATGGAAACAATTCCTTTGGCCAAATCTTCTGAACTCATTCCGTGAATTACAACAAAATTATCTGTCATGGTATAAATATCTGAAGAAATAGAAAGTTTATTCAACCCTCTGTCGGCTATGAATTTTTTAATTTTTGCTTGGAGAATTTTGGTGTTTTTATCTTCAAAATCTTTTGTGCTGTAAAGGATTTTCCAGTTTTTTGAGTCGTTTTTTGATAATTGTAAAGCTTGTAGCTTTGGTATATCAACATTCAACATCGTCTCAGCTCTTTTGCCTTCTTCGCTGTTTGGATAATTGAGCGCTACAAAATTTAATGCTTTTGCATATTCGTCAAGTCCACTTAATTTTGCGATTACATTGGCTTTAAGTAATTCAAATTTTGGCACAATTTCATCACCAGCAAATCTATCAATAGCTTGTTCTGTTGCTGTTACTACTTGCTTGTACTCTCCGCTTTGGTATTTCTTATAAATGTTTTCATAAACTACTTTTGGGGAGTCACTTGAATCTGCTATTTCATTTTCTGGATTTTTCAAAATCTGAGCATATCTCGAATTTGGATATTCTGAAATAATTCTCGATTTCATTTCTTCCGCTTTGCCTTTGTCAATAATTTCATAAATCTTAAACAAATTATACATTGAGGGCAAAACCAACCTTTCTTCGGGGTTGTAACTTAATAATTTTTCTAATTTATTTGCCGCTAGCTGGTATTCTTTAAACTTCTCTTTGTAAATAACACCTAGTTGAAAATACGCAAAATTTCTTTCTTTGCTCAAACTATCTATTTCGGTCTGTGAAGTTGGGATTTGACTAATATAAAAATCGGGTGAAAACCTATCGTCAACAATTACTGAATCCTTTTCTGTTTTTCCTCCTTGTTTATCTTCTTGTTCGAAAGCTACATCATCATTTTTTTTACTAGATATTGATGAAACTCGCCAATTATCTTGTAATGATCGTTTACCCCAGTTTTTAATGAATTCTTTTTTTCCATAAGCAACCGTCGATGGATTGTAAAAATAAAAATCTCCTTCACTTCCTGATGAAGGTTTACTTACTGGTGGTAAAGTTGGCTGGGGTTTGTTATTGCTTGGGCTGTTATTAGAGTCTATTTGACCATCTGCTTTTTCTTTATTTTCTTTAATAATAGCTTCTTTTTCAGCTATTTTTTGAAGTTTTTCTTCTTGCTTTTTTAATTCTATAATATAGTTTTCAAAATAGATTCTTTTGGCACTATCCGACATGCTAAACAAAGAAATAATACTGTCATTGTTCTTTGCAATTCCTTCGTATTTGATGACATCTTCCAGATTCTCTCTTTTCTTTTTTATTAAATTAAATTCACGAGTTCTGGGTTTTAATTGTACTAAAGTGCTATCATAATATTTCCCAGCTGTAACATATTTTGCCGAGTTAAAATATATGTCGGCTAGGTTTCGATAATTAGACGCTACGAGATAACTGTCTCTTGATTTATCTTTTAAGGAATAATTATAAAACAACTTGGCTTGTTTGTAGTTTTTCTTTCTGTCATAAAATAATGCCATCTGATGGTCTAATACATCAAGGAACGGTCTGTTCTCTCTATCTTTTAAAAGTTCATTGTATTTAGTAATAAAAGCTAAAGTATCGCCATGCTCATAATCAAAATATTCTGCAATACGAATATGGGAATGAATTACATATTCTCTTCCTGCTTTGCGTTTCATATCAATTATTGAGCGGTACATTGTCAAAGCACTATCTTTTTGTTTTAAGTCTTCAAAAAGTTGTCCCAGAATAAATTTATATCTCGATTTTTCTTCGTTTGATTTAGTATATTCAATAGCAATTTTTAGTTTGGCAACAGCACTGTCTTTTACTTCAAGATTTAAAAAAGCTTGTGCTAAAGTAGCATTGGCATCGGCAAAAATTTGATCTTTGAATTTGATTTCTTTCAATAATTTCCGAAGGTTGTTGACTGCCAATTGGTCGTTTTCCAAACGCATATTCGTTTTTTCTCTCCAAATTTTTACTTCATATATTTTATCGCTTTTTGGAGATTTATTTAACACATAATTAAAAGCATCAAGCGCTGGCACAAATCGTTGGTCATAATACCTTGCTTTGCCAAGCATTAAATATGCTTCATCCATTTGTGGGTTTTTTTCAGAACCCTGAATATACATGGAGTGTTTTTGGATTGCTTTGGTAGCTTTAGTTTCGGCTCTTTCAAAATTGGCATTCTTGTTTTCTTCTGGCAACATCGATTCTTCCGAAATTTGCATTCTCTCTACTGGAAGTAGTTCCCAAAAATTATCTTTATTTTGAAGTTTTACCTCTTCAATCCCTTTATCTAAAGCAATCCCTCCATTATACAAAATATTATCCTTTGTACTTAATGCATGAGAATTTCTAGACAGAAATGTGTTTTTTTTGGTAGAACAAGCAATCAAAAAAACAAGCAATCCCGTAAAAATTAAATATTTAATAGTATTGGTTTTCAAAGCAAAACGTTTTTATAATAACGTGAAAAAGTTATAAATAGTATAACTAACGGGTAAAAATACGTTTCTTTTTGATATGTCAAAAAAATTACACTGCAAAAAACGCTTCCAACTCTTTTAGAGTTTCTGGAGATGTTTGAATATCTTTCACTACTTCGCCCAGATGCAACGCCACAATTCTGTCGCAAACCTCAACAGTATGAACCAAATCGTGACTAGAAACGAGAACAGTTACTTCTGGATTATGAGCTAATTCTTTTATGATTTTTTTCAATCTATTTACAGTAGTTGGATCTAAATTAGCAAATGGTTCATCTAGAATAACTACTTCTGGGTTTCCAATTAAAGTAGCGATAATGCCCACTTTTTTCATATTCCCTTTGGATAAATCTCTAAGGTATTTTTTGCTTTTCAAGATTTCTCCGTTAAAGAATTCTTCATGTTTGGTTAATAAAGCATCGACATCGGCTTTATTTTGTCCTCGTAAATCACCAATGAAATAAAAGTATTCTTCGGCGGTTAAATAACCAATCAAAAAGCTTTCGTCGATAAACGCCGAGGTGAAAGGTTTCCATGCTTCACTTGTATTGACTTGAACGCCATTGTTTACAATATGTCCTGAACTGGGTTGAATTAAATCCAATAACAAACTAAAAAAAGTGGTTTTTCCAGCACCATTGTTTCCAACCAGTCCAAAGCTTTGTCCTTTGGGGATTTCCAAGTTTGAAATATTTAAAACGTTTACTCCTGCGATATATTTTTTGGTTAAATTTGTTACTTGTATCATTTTTTTGCGTTTATGAGGTTTATAAGGTTTTGAGGTTTATTTTTGAAAACTGAGACTGAAAACTGGACACTAATTTTTCTGTTTGTAAGCAGCAATGGTCGCGTATTTTTCTGTTTTATAGATTTTTTCGATTTTGGAAAATACAGTATTTCTCAAAGCAAATCCTAAAATTCCGGCAATTGCAACGAATAAAAATCCAATGTTGGCAGAAAACAAATAATATCCCGCAGCATATAGTAGCATTGGTACTAATAATTTTGGCAAAGAAATTAACAGGGTTTTCATATTAAATGCTTGTTTATCGCCAAAAGCTTTGTTTGCCATTGTCAAATCTATAGGTGTTTTCACAAAAGCACCTCCAAGCAATACCAAATGAGAGTTTACCCCAATATTGTAAATAGCTCCTACCACTATTAACATATAGGTTTGCCATCCAAAATACAAATAAAACGAAGCTATAACTGTTGAAATTATGGTTGCAATAACCATCAACCACCATTTTGAATTCAAATATTGTCGGTAGCTAATATTTTGGCTCATCATTAGTTGATAATAGGCACTATCCCAACTGGGAACAAACTGTCCGAAAGTAAATAAAAATCCACCCGATACAAAGATGCCAGCAAACACATGCATGACGGGATTATTATAAGCTTCAATCGAATTGGTAAAGAAAAAAAATCCATAGAAAACAAAAAGAAAACTCATAAAAACAGTAGTTCTGGAACGTTTGTTCCTTTTCAACAGTTTGATGTCGTTTTTAAGAAATGTTCCTAATGTTCCAAATTGGTTCAACCAAGTAAGATTTTCGGTTTTTGCTTCAGCACTTTTCTTAGCCAAACCTGTATCTAAATTCAAATCATTTTTGAAAAAATTAAACGAAAAATAATAGGTAATTATGAGTAAAAGTATTGGAATTAAAAATAAATAATTGGTGTCATACATTCCTTGAAAAAAAGGTTTGGTGTACACTGTAATGTTGAAAAATTGATAGTATTGTGCCAAACCAAGTGAAGCCACTATAGCTACTAATGGGTAAAAAACAATGTCTTTATTATTTATTATTACATTCAGGAAATTATTTGTATAAATCAACGCCATCATGGCCAAATGCCAAAGAATAGCTTGATAACCATAACCTTCAATTAACAAAACAATGGTAAACGGCAAAAAGAAAAAAGCATGAATGATGTTAAAAAAAGAAATGGCTGTTTTTCCTAATGAATAATGAACAATTGTACTTCTCTTTATGGGCAGTGTCAATAAAGGTTTAATATTGGTAACCGGCATTTTTTGGATTAACCATCTCATTATCAAATCACCCACTAAATAATAAATGATATAGGTGTTAATCGTGGAAAGTGGTTCTAATCCCTCCTGCTTTAAAATAAAAAACACTGCCGAACCTAATATGGCAAAACATACCATAAAATATAAAGCTCCTAAACCCATAATGATTTTCAGCGCTAAGTTAGTCGCAAAGGATGCCGAACGAAAAAAAGATTTCCATTCTAATTTAATGAAATGTTTGAACATAGTTAACGGTTTAAATTTTTGAATTAGTTTCTAAAAATAGGAAAATGTTACAGACTTTCAAAATTTCTTTATTTTTCAATTCGTTGCTATTTCTTTACCTTTACAAAAAAATATTTCATGTCATCGTTTTATAAATTACACATCAAAGAAGTAAAACACGAAACTCCCAATGCTATTTCAGTGGCTTTTACCATTCCTGCCGAACTAAAATCGGTTTATACTTTCATCGCTGGACAATATGTTAATCTGAAATTAACGCTTGACGGACAAGAAATTCGTCGTGCTTATTCTATTTGTTCGTCACCCAATAGTAGTGAATTAAGAATTGCTATTAAATCAGTGAAAAGTGGTCATTTCTCCAAATTTGCCAACGAAAATTTAAAAGCTGGAGACATTCTTGAAGTAAGTCAACCCGAAGGTAGGTTTACATTTGAACCCAATAATGAAAAACAAAAAAACTATGCGGCTTTTGCTGCTGGTAGCGGAATTACGCCTGTTATATCCATTCTGAAATCGGTTTTAGAAAGTGAGCCAAAAAGTACATTTGTTCTGGTATATGGAAACAAAACGCCGGAAGAAACGATTTTTCATAACGAGTTACACGAGCTACAACTGAAATATGTAGGACGCTTTTTTGTACATTATGTCTACAGTCAGGTAAAAATAGGAGATGAAATTTTTGGCAGAATTGATAAGTCGGCGGTTAACTATGTTTTGAATAACAAGCATAAAGAAAAAGAATTTGACAAGTTCTATTTATGCGGTCCAGAGGAAATGATAAATTTGGTTACCAATGTTTTGAAAGAACAT
>NZ_JBKCVI010000219.1:0-17061 GCF_046317795.1 Flavobacterium sp.
TTTATTATCTGGACTCTTTTCATAGTAAGATAATTTATCTACCTGAGTAACATTGCCAATGGCATAAAGAATTCCTTCAAAAATTTCATCTGTATTTTTTGATAATAAAAACTTTTCGGTGTTTTTTGTTATTTCTAATAATACTTCGCTTTTATAAAAAAGTTTTTGTTCGGACTCTATGCGCATTTGTGATTCAATTGCTATAGCAATAAGATCGGAGAGTGAACGAGCAAAATTAATATCTTCATTATCCCATTCTACAATTTTTTCTACTTTTTCAAAACATAAAATACCAATAATTTTTCCATTAATAAATATTGGAGTGTCTAGTAATGATTTAATATTGTATTTTGGAAAATAATCTAAACATAGTTCTTGAGTTATCGTATTGTTATAAACATTTGAAGCTACAATTTGTAAACCATTTTCTAAACTATTATAGTAGATTGGATATTTGTCTTTTTCAATGAAAAAGTTTTTTTCGAAACGATCAATTTGAAAATAGTAGATGCTTTCACAATGCAACCCTTCATTATTATAGGACCAATAGCTAATTCTGTCAATAGAGCAATTTTTTCCTGCGGCTTTTAGAATGTTTTTTAGTATTCCATTGAAGGTATCTTGGTTTGAATAGCTTAATGAAGTTAATTTTTTTAAAGTTTCGTTATGTATTCTAACCTTTTTACTTCTATTATAATGTTCTAGTTCTAATTTTTTTACAAAAGTAATGTCTCTAGCAATTGCCGAATATCCGATGATTTCATCGTTTTCATTTTTCTTGTAGGTTATTTTTTGTGACACCCAAACTAGTTCACCATCTTTTCTTATTAGTGGAAAAACTAAATCACCAAATTTATTCTTTTCGTCTGGGCCATCTTTATAAAAATCAATAACATAGTTTAAATATTCTTCCCCAATAAATTTATAAAACGGTTTGTTTAGTATTTCTTCCTTAGACATGCCAAGTGTACTTTCTGCAAATTGATTTACATAAGACAATTTTGCATTCAAATCTATTTCATAAATTAAATCGGCCGCCGATTCTATCAGATTTCTGTATTGATCTTTAACATTAATTTGTTCGGTTACATCTTGACCTATACCGATTAAAATATCATCAGAATATTTTTTGTCTTTCCATTGAATGTATTTAAAATCGCCATTTTTGCACTTTAATTTTCTAACATATAATCTATCATCAATAAAACTATCCTTAAAAGTCTCAGAGTTAAACTCAATGTCTTTTGTTAAATTCCAATATCCCATACCTAAAATCTCTTCAACTTCATATCCTAAAATATCCTTGATCGACTCGCTACAAAATGTTATTTCTCCTTTTTTATTAGTAGTTAAAATCAAAGAATTTCCATTATTAACTATGATGCTAGAAAAAATAAATTTATTTCGAATATCCACATTTGCTAAATATCTTGATATGTGAAAGGCAATTAAAGCAATAAAAGCTCCTGCCATTATAATAATATATTTGCTTTCGATATAATCTAATTGATAAAAAACAGCAAGTAAAATAAAAATAGAAACTACAAAAATCCAGTAATAAGTATTGCTTTCGATGACAAAATAGGAAATAAAAAAGAGTACGATTAATGTTAGAAACGTAACTATTTCAAAGGGGTTAAAAAAGACAATATATGAAATGAATGTGAAATAAATGAAATAGAAAATTGTAAAAATTTTGTTGAGATTCTTATAAAAAAAAGGGTAACTATTTCCCAAAAAATAGAATAAAAGAGATATACCACCAAAAAAATAATTACTGACTAAATAATTATGTGATGGAATATCAAAAACTACTAACAGAGTATGAATTAACGGAATTGTAATTCCAAAAAAAAGGAAATATATCCTAAATGGATCATCTTTAGGTTTAAATTCTGTATATTCAAGATTTAACGGTAGTTTTTTTTGAAAAGTTCTCCATATGGCCAAACAAAGTAATAGTATGACCGTCATTAATAATATAATTACAACGGAATTATTGGCACTATAAATAGAAAGTAATTTATTCAATAGTAAGGAAATAAAGTTAGGTTAATTAGATTAGGTAATTAAAATCAATACGTTAAAAATATAAAAAATATGTATTATAAACAGATAAACAAATGATTTTTTATGAAAACCATTTTAATAAACGTTTAATAGTTTCTAATTTTCCATTGTAAGGGGCATATCTTGTAGGTAAATCAAGCCAATTTCCTTTTTTTACAACTGCTTTGCGATGTGAAAAAATAGCAAAACTAAATTTTCCATGATAAGCTCCAATACCACTGTGACCTACACCTCCAAAAGGCAATCTTTTATTGGTAAAATGAATTAAAGTATCGTTAATACAACCTCCACCAAAAGAATAATTTTGAACTATTCTTTTTGCAAATGATTTATTTTCACTAAATATATATAATGATAATGGTTTTTCATATTTAGAAATAATTATATCCAAATCATCTTCTGTTTGATAACTTATAATAGGGAGAATTGGCCCGAAAATTTCATTTTGCATTACTAAACTATCCAAACTTGGCTCGTCTACAAGACTAGGAGCAATATAACAATCTTCATTTGAAGCTTTTCCCCCAAATAGAATTGTCTCATTTTCCAACATTGCAGCTAATCGGTTCCAATTTTTCTCATTGACAATACGTGCAAAGTCTGGGGAAATTTCGGGATTTTTACCAAAAGCATTTGTGATTTCTAGTTTTAAATTTTCAATCAATTTTTCCTTCACATTTTGATGAACCAGCAGGTAATCGGGAGCAATACAGGTTTGACCTGCGTTAAGGAATTTTCCCCATACTATTCTTTTGGCTGCCAATTTTATATTGGCACTTTCATCAACAATACAAGGGCTTTTTCCACCAAGTTCAAGTGTAACTGGCGTTAAATGGGTTGCAGCTGCTTTGGCAACAATTTTACCAACAGGAACACTTCCTGTAAAAAATATATAATCCCAGCGTTGTGTTAATAATTCTTGAGCAACATCAACACCGCCTTCAATACAAGCGACATGGTTTTTATCAAAAGTTTCACTAATAATTTTGGAAATAATTCTTGACGTATTTGGAGTTAGTTCAGAAGGTTTTAAAACCACTTGATTTCCTGCTGCTACAGCTGCAATCAAAGGCGAAAGCGCCAATTGATAGGGATAATTCCAAGGAGCAATAATTAAGACCTTTCCATAAGGTTCTTTATAAATATAATCGGTTGATGGAAAATTAAAAAAGGATGGAAAAACCATTTTGGGCTTTGCCCAATTGTGAATATTTTTTATAGTATATTTTAATTCAGCAAGAATATAGCTGGTTTCGGTTGCTACCGATTCAAATGCTGGCTTTTTGAAATCATCAAATAAAGCTTGAATAATTTCTTGTTCGTGTAACTCAACACAATTCAGCAGTTTTATTAGCGTTTGTTTTCGGTAATTTATATCATTTTTGAATATCATATCTTGATTGAATTGGTTCAGTAAGTTACTTTATTAAAAATAAAATTCAAATGTATAAAATTATAAAAAAGCATATCGAAAACCCGTATAAATATTTGCTTGTTTTCCATCTGTTAATGAAGTGATGATTGAATTGGAACCAAGATAAAACCCGGACAATCTAAATCCGAAACCTACATTGGTTCCCGAAATATCATCTGTAGAAACCGGTAGATACGCTTCAAAGAATCCTAAGTTTACTCTAGGAGTTACCGAAAAAATATTGCGGGATGTAATTTGTTCGTTACCATCGTCTTTTTTCATTTTTTGTTGCAAATACCCCGTGACATATACTTTAGGAACGATTTTAAAATCGGCATACATTGTTAATAATGTGGGTAGATTTACTTTAAAGTCGGTTTTATTTGGTATCTGCGTTAGATAGCCATTGCTTATTAAAATAGTTTCAACTTCACTCAAATTATCAACATTTTCGAATAAATTTAAATTTAATGGAGGACGTCCTTGTGTCGTAAAAGTATAATTTGTATTGTAATTATTATCGTCTTTAAAAGTCATGCTGCCCATATTTCTAACGGATAGCCCACCTTTAATTTTATATTTTTCTTTGCCATCTTTCCATTGATAGGTTACTCCAATATCCGTTGCAACTCCGTTTAGCCCACCAAAAACAGATTGGGTATAATCATTAAAGTTAGAAAAACTATCCGCTAAACTACCGGAATAAGCAACATTCAAATTTGCAGGTTGATTGGTTGTTAAAAACGCACCACTTGCGTTTTGTGTTATGGTTCCGTTTAAATTACTCAAACCAAAATTAGAGTAGGAGCCTGGAAATAAAAATTTAAGCGTAACACCAACATCCCATCGATGATTATCGTTTTCAAATACATTTCTGGACGCCGAAAAACCAACTTCACCAAAAGAAGTTCCTGATAATCGTTGATTTTCAGATTGGTTTAAAACAGAAGTATTAAGAGGTAAATCATTATTGAAAATGGCATTTCCTAAAGTGGTGTCAACATCTACAACATCAAATTTTACATTAGCTTTAGTTGTAATTCCAAATCCCCATTTTTTCCATTTCATGGCAAAACTAGGACCTAATATTTGGCCATCAATTCGCATATTAACCGATTCAGTTCCCTTAAAAATTAAGTCTTCTAAATTTGTGTCAGAAATTAAATCGTTGAAGCCAATTTTATTATTTGAAACATCAAAACTTAATCCGTAAAAATTGATTTCAAACTTTTTGGAGAGATTGGAAAACTCTGCAGGGTTAATTGTAGCGTTAAGAATTCCAACGCGATTAGAAGTGCTGATTCCTGAAAAATTATCTTGTGCAATAGCAGCAAATCCAACGAACAAACTAAAGGTTATTAATAATGTTTTCATTGTAGGTATTTTTATGTAGGGTTAAACTAAAAACGTAAAGTTACACTTTTTAATTTTTAAATAGAGTTCCAAATAGCATCATTTGGAGTTGGTGCAACAATTTCAATATTTTCTTTAGAAACAGGATGGATGAAAACCAATTTTCTTGCATGAAGATGAATGCCTCCATCCGAATTACTTCTGTCAAAACCATATTTTAAATCACCTTTGATTGGGCAGTTTATAGCAGCCAATTGTGCTCTGATTTGGTGATGTCTTCCGGTATGAAGATGGATTTCCAACGCAAAATAATTATCAAGCATTTTGATGATTTTATACTCTAAACGGGCTATTTTGCTTTCTGGAATTTCTTTAGTATGCGCTTTAGAAGTATTATTTTTTTCATTTCTTTTCAGATAATGTACTAAAGTTGCTTCTGCATTTTCAGGACGATTTTTCACAATTGCCCAATACGTTTTTTGCGTTTCTCGATTGCTAAACATTTCGTTTAATCGAGTTAATGCTTTAGAAGTTCGAGCAAAAACTACAATTCCAGTTGTTGGTCGGTCCAATCGGTGCACTACACCCAAGAACACTTCGCCAGGTTTGTTGTATTTTTCTTTAACGTACTCTTTAACAACTTCAGACAACGGTTTATCCCCCGTTTTATCTCCTTGAACGATATCGCCTACACGTTTGTTAATGACAATTAAGTGATTGTCTTCATGAAGGATTTGGAGGTTGTCTTTGGTGGAGATTATTTTCATGGTCAACTCCCCTTTTGGGGTTGGGGGGCTTAATACTGTTCATTAACATTTGGAAAATCTTTCGATTTTACATCGGCAACATAATTTCCAATAGCAGCGGTCATTTGCTCATATAAATTTAAATAACGACGCAAAAATCGGGGACTGAATTCATTGTTCATTCCGAGCATATCGTGAATGACCAATACTTGTCCATCAACACCACCACCAGCACCAATTCCGATTACGGGAATGGAAATAGTTTTAGCTACTTTTTCGGCTAATGCAGCTGGTATTTTTTCTAACACTAAGGCAAAACATCCTATGCGTTCTAATAATTTTGCATCTTCTATTAGTTTTTCGGCTTCTTCTTCTTCTTTGGCACGAACAGTGTAGGTTCCAAATTTATAGATGGATTGTGGTGTTAAACCCAAATGTCCCATTACTGGAATTCCAGCATTTAAAATCCGTTTGATACTCTCTTTAATTTCGCTTCCGCCTTCCAATTTAACAGCATGTCCACCACTTTCTTTCATTATTCTAATAGCAGATCGCAAAGCTTCTTTTGGGTCGGATTGATAACTACCAAAAGGCAAATCAACCACCACCAATGCTCTTTCTATTGCTCGAACAACTCCCGAAGCATGGTAAATCATTTGGTCAAGCGTAATAGGCAAAGTCGTTTCATGACCCGACATCACATTACTAGCGGAATCGCCAACCAAAATAACATCAACACCTGCAGAATCTACAATTTTTGCCATAGAGTAATCATAGGCAGTCAGCATCGATATTTTTTCGCCATTGGCTTTCATGTCAAATAATGACTTGGTTGTTATTCTTTTGTAATCTTTTTTAACTGTAGACATAGTTGCTCGTTTTGAAGTACAAAAGTATTAAATCTATTTTTGATGCAACAAAAGTTAGTCGCTTAATGTGAAATTATACTACTTTTGTCAAAACTGATTAGGATGTGTGCTGATGCATTTCAGTAGCGAAAGGTTCGGGCTATAAATAAACCATTTTCCTGCTTTTCGTTTCAACCTACTTGCCGGCAGGTAGGTTTTTTTAATTGCTTAGGCAATAAAAATAGGATTTTCACTTCAATCAGGGTCATGAATGAAACCGTTTGAAACTAAGCGAACTTTGCGAAACATCTTTGCGAACTTTGCAGTAAAAAAATAAAGTATGCCTAAAATATTAATCATAGAAGATGAAGTATCCATTCGTAGAGTTTTAATTAAAATACTCATTGAGGAGAGTGTTACGTATAAAGTAGATGAAGCCGAAGACGGAAAACTTGGATACGAAAAAATCAAAAACAACGATTACGATTTGGTTTTATGTGACATCAAAATGCCAAAAATGGATGGTGTAGAACTACTTGAAGCCGTAAAAAAAATAAAACCCGAAATTCCAATGGTCATGATTTCTGGTCATGGCGATATGGAAACCGCTATTCAAACGATGCGTCTTGGTGCTTTTGATTACATCTCAAAACCGCCAGATTTAAACCGTCTTTTAAATACTGTTCGCAATGCATTAGACAAAAAACAACTGGTTGTTGAAAATAAAATTTTAAAGAAAAAAGTTTCCAAAAACTACGAAATTATTGGTGGAAGTGAGGCAATCAATCAAATCAAGTTGATGATAGAAAAAGTAGCTAAAACCGACGCTAGAGTTTTAATTACGGGGCCAAACGGAACCGGAAAAGAACTGGTAGCGCATCAATTACATCAAAAAAGCGAAAGAGCAAATGCTCCAATCATTGAAGTAAATTGTGCTGCTATTCCATCAGAATTAATAGAAAGCGAATTGTTTGGTCACGTCAAAGGCGCTTTTACATCAGCCGTAAAAGATAGAGCTGGAAAATTTGAAGCTGCTGATGGTGGCACTATTTTCCTAGATGAAATTGGCGATATGAGTTTGGCAGCTCAAGCCAAAGTACTAAGAGCATTGCAAGAAAGTTTAATTCAAAGAGTAGGAGCAGACAAAGACATCAAAGTAGATGTTCGTGTTATTGCAGCTACCAATAAAGATTTGAAAAAAGAAATTGCTGAAGGTCGATTTCGTGAAGATTTATATCATCGTTTAGCGGTTATTTTAATAAAAGTTCCAGCGTTGAATGATAGGAGAGATGATATTCCATTATTAATAGAACATTTCGCAACCAAAATTGCCGAAGAACAAGGAAACACATCCAAGTCATTCTCTAATGATGCTATCAAATTATTACAAGAATACGATTGGACTGGAAATATTAGAGAACTACGAAACGTGGTTGAACGCTTAATTATCCTTGGGGGAAACGAAATTTCAGAAACGGATGTGAAGTTGTTTGCTAGTAAATAAACAAGTTCCGAGTTAAGGCTTTCGAGTTAACTTTGAACTCGCAACCTTTAACCCGCAACTAAATTAATATGAATTTAAAAAAAATAAACCCAAATCTTCAAAAAGCGCTCATTGAAAACGGTCTAACCGAAGCCAATGAAATGCAGCAGGAAACATTTTCTACTATAAAAAGTGGTGCTGATGCGGTAATTCAATCGGTTGGAGGCAGTGGAAAATCGACTACAATTGTGATAAATGTATTGCAGCGAATGGAAAAATCTATTGGCGAAAGTACCAGAGTTCTAATTATCGTTGAGAATAAAGAGAAAGTTTTGGAAATGGAAGCACTTTTTTTAAAATTTGGAACTTATCATGATTTAAGTATTTTAGGCGTTCATGACAAAGGTGATATCGATTATGATAAAAATATCATTTCGTTAGGATTGGATGTGCTGATAGGTACTCCAAACAAAATAAATGCCATGTTCTCCTCGGCTGGATTTAATATCAATACCATAAAAATGTTGATTATTGACGATGCTGATATTCTTTTTAGAAACCGAATGGATGCAATAATTTTACGATTATCCAATAGCATCGAAAAAACACAACGATTGTTTTTTTGTTCCCAAATCACAGAGAGAGTAGCAGTATTAGCTGAAAAAATCATGATAGAACCCACTTTCTTTGAAATGGAGGAATAACAATCTTTGTTTAGTCAATCTTAAACTTTAAACCACAAACCATAAACCATAAACCACAAACCACAAACCACAAAACACAAACCACAAACCACAAACCACAAACCAAAATCATGGGCTTAATAAAAATTTTTTCAGGTAAGGAAATCTTAGCGTTGTCATTGCAACAAAAAATAGAAGGAATAGGTGTAAACACAGTGATTCGCAACAACAATCAGGCAAATGTATTGCCAAGTATTCAACCCGAAAAAGCTGTTGAGCTTTTCATTCAGGAAATTGATTTTGGAAAAGCCAATCCAGTTATTGAAGAGTTTCGTTTGAGTATTTAAAATTTGTATATTTGTTTTCATATAATTTTTTCTATGGATATAGCTTCAAAAAAAATCGAATTGATGGATTGGTTACTTCATATTAACGATGAAAGTAAATTAAATAAGATTTTGGCACTAAAATCAGTTTTAGACAAAGCAGTTGTTGCACATACTATTAGTGGTTATCCAGTTGATAGACAAGAATATATTAAAATGGTAAAGGAAGCTGATGAAAGAATTTCATCGGGTAAATTTACTACAATTGAAGATTTAGAAAAAGAAATTGAGAATTGGTAGCATGCAAAATCCAATTAAAATTTATTGGGATAATCAAGCTAAAGCCAATTTGAAATTAATATATGAATTCATCAAATTAAAATCACTACTAGGCGCAAGAAATGTGATAAAAGATATAGTTTCACAAAGCAAAAACATTCATTTTACTGAACAATACCAAGTAGATGAAATACTTGGAGAGCCATATAGAAGAATGATTGTTCGTGATTATAAAATCATTTATAAAATTCAGTCTAAAACTGAAATCAGAATACTTCAAATTTTTGATTGTCGTCAAAATCCAATAAAACTAAAAAGTAATTAAAAGCCAATCCAGTTATTGAAGAATTTCGTTTGAGTATTTAGTATGAAAAAAATAATCAGGATATTGCCTTTTTTTCTTTTTATAGTCACGCTTGACCGTTTTATGTTTTTACCCGGCAGAATGGATGCTACATGGGAATTCGAAAAAGGTACTTATATGGGAGATTATATCACATTTGGAAATATTAATATCCTAAATAATTTTGAAATTCAAATTCAGAAATCAGGTGAATTAAATGAATGTTATCTTTTAGGATGTTATTTTGGCAATTTGTATTTACTTGATAAACAAACTTTAAAATATACAAAATATGTTGAATTGGATGAAAGTACTTTTATGAATTAGTTATTTAAATAGCTTCAATCTACTAATTACTAGGGAAATAGAAACTCAAAAAACTCAATTACAGCAAATGAATACTTCAAATTTTTGATTGTCGTCAAAATCCAATAAAATTTAAAAAGTAATTAAAAGCAAATGCAATAAAAGAAGAATTTCGATTGAGTATTTAAAATTCTATATTTGCCGCTTTAAAAAATTAGTAGTTTGAAGTCTTCCAACTTCTAACTTACAACTTCCAACTAAATAAAAATGATTACAGTTAACGATATCTCCGTTCAATTTGGCGGAACCACTCTTTTCAGCGATGTTTCTTTTGCTATTAATGAAAATGATAAAATTGCCCTAATGGGTAAAAACGGAGCCGGAAAATCAACACTTTTAAAGATTATTGCTGGCGAAGCAAAACCGTCGAGCGGAAATATTTCGGCACCAAAAGATGCTGTTATTGCTTATTTGCCGCAGCATTTGTTAACGACAGATGGTGCAACTGTGATGGAAGAAACGTCCAAAGCATTTGGCGAAATCTTTAAAATGAAGGCAGAAATTGATGAGATTAATGAGCAATTAACCATTCGCACCGACTATGAAAGTGATGATTACATGAAATTAATTGAAAGAGTTTCAGACCTAAGCGAAAAATTCTATGCTATTGAAGAAATCAATTATGAAGCCGAAGTAGAAAAAATCCTTGTAGGATTAGGATTTGAAAGAGAAGATTTCAATCGTCAAACTTCGGAGTTTTCTGGAGGATGGAGAATGCGAATTGAATTAGCCAAAATACTATTGCAAAAACCCGATTTGATTTTGCTTGATGAACCCACCAATCATATGGATATTGAAAGTATACAATGGTTGGAAGATTTTTTGATTAATTCGGCAAAAGCTGTTGTAGTAATTTCACATGATAGAGCATTTGTTGATAATATTACCAACCGAACCATTGAAGTCACAATGGGAAGAATTTATGACTACAAAGCCAAATATTCTCATTACCTCGAACTTCGAAAAGACCGACGAATTCATCAGCAAAAAGCGTATGATGAGCAACAAAAAATGATTGCTGAAAACCAAGAGTTTATTGACCGTTTTAAAGGTACTTTTTCAAAAACGTTGTCGGTACAATCACGTGTAAAGATGTTAGAGAAAATAGTGCCAGTTGAAATTGATGAAATTGATACTTCGGCATTGAAATTAAAATTTCCTCCCTCCATTCGTTCAGGTCAATATCCTGTTATTGTAAAGGATTTGACAAAATCTTATGGTGACCACTTGATTTTTAAAGACGCCAATATAGTAATAGAACGAGGCGATAAAGTAGCTTTTGTGGGCAAAAATGGAGAAGGAAAATCAACCATGATTAAAGCCATTATGAAAGAAATTGAAATCAATGGTGGTTCAGTAGAAATTGGGCACAACGCCATGATTGGTTATTTTGCTCAAAATCAAGCATCACTTTTAGATGAAAATGCAACTATTTTTTCAACTATTGATGATATTGCTGTAGGCGATGTGCGTACTAAAATTAAAGATATCTTAGGTGCTTTTATGTTTCATGGCGATGATGTGACCAAGAAAGTAAAAGTACTTTCGGGCGGCGAAAAGACACGTTTGGCTATGATAAAATTATTATTGGAACCAGTCAATTTGTTAATTCTTGATGAACCATCGAACCACTTAGACATGAAAACAAAAGACATTATAAAAGATGCCTTGCGCGATTTTGATGGCACGTTAATTTTGGTTTCACACGATAGAGATTTTCTAGATGGTTTGGCAACCAAAGTTTTTGAATTTGGACACAAACGAGTAAAAGAACATTTTGAAGATATAAAAGGTTTCCTAACCCTCAAGAAAATGGAAAGTTTAAGGGAGATTGAAAAGTAAAGATAAATTTTGTAATTTTGTATTCAATAATATTTTTAATAATAATTAAATTAAAAAATAAAAATGAAAAATATTTTTTTACCAATAGTTATTCTACTTACAAGTTTGTTTAGTATATCGGCATTTTCTCAAACTGATTCTGATGCCAAAGGATTAGGGTTGCCAGGCGATGGTTTAGATCTTTATGCTGTTTTGGAAGTTTTCCAAAAGTCAAAAACCATTGAAGATTTTGAGAAAACACTTAATGATGATAAATCAAAAATCAATAATTTGGATTTAGACAATGATAAAAAAGTAGATTTTATTAAAGTAGTTACCAATAAAGATGGAGATAATTTTTCATTTGTACTTCAAGTTCCGATAAACAAATCTGAAACACAAGATATAGCGGTTATTTTAGTTTCAAAAGATAAAAGTAATAATGTTTCAATTCAGATTGTAGGCGATGAAGAGTTGTATGGTAAAGATTATGTTATTGAACCAAGTGGAAACAAAGAAAACAATACTGCTAATCCAGGATATTCAGGAAGTAATGTTGGGGAACAAGTTATTACTGCAGCTCAAACTCCAACTACAACTACAACAACTGTTGTTGTGGTTCAATCTGCTCCTATTGTACAATATGTTTATTCGCCAATGTATGTGCCTTATTTTCCTCCTTATTATTATGGATACTATCCTCCCTATTTTCGTCCATGGTATCCTTTAACTTTTGGTATTTATTGGTCTAACCATTCATATTGTCATGGAGGTTATTATGGTGGTTATCGTGGTAATGTAAATATTAATGTTAATAATTTTAATCATTATAATAATTATAATAATAATTACAGAAATAGGTCAACAACTGTTAATAATTACAATAGAAATGGTAACTATAGAAATAATGGAAACGTGAGTAGCAGACCATCAAATCGTACTTCAACTTCAAATCGTGCTTCGACTTCAAATCGTGCTTCTGGAAATACCTCATCAAACCGTGCTTCAAAAGGTAATTCTTCTTCATCAAACCGAGCTTCAATGAATAATAATTCTGCTTCGTCAAACCGAGCGTCAATGAATAATAACTCATCAGCTACAAATAGAGCTTCAACTTCTTCATCTTCCAACAGAGCATCAAATATGTCATCTTCGGCTTCAAACCGAGCATCGATGAATAATAATGCTACTTCATCAAATCGAGCATCAAATATGTCATCTTCGGCTTCAAACCGAGCATCATCAAGTTCTTACTCTCGTCCATCAAGTGGTTCTGGCTCATTTAGCGGTGGAAATCGTAGCTCAAGCAGCAGTAGAAGTTATGGTGGTGGAGGTGCAAGTAGTCTTGGCGGTGGAAGCCGAGGCGGTGGCGGAAGAAGATAATTTATTTATTTATAATCAAGCTATAAATATCAGTTACTAAAACTTCGGAATCAGTATCTTCACAAAGCAGCAACTCTAGTTGAGTTGCTGTTTTTTTATACAATGTCAATCCTTCAAATTTATGTTTATCTGAAATTTGATAATTGAACTCAAGGTTAAATGTTTTTAAATCAATGCAACCAATGATGCTTCCCAACACTTCTCCATCATCATAAGTTGAGCTAGTGTCTTCAGCAGCAGCCAGAAAGTAAATTTTATCTTCTACCAAAATCGCATCGGTAAATGTGGTTTCTACATTTTTTATATTAGGTAATTCAAATGGAATGAATTTAAATTTTGGATTATCGAGTTCATCATCGGCATAAATAATTCTGTTCTTACTATTGCCACCATTACCACGTTGAAACAAGAAGATTTTTTTATCATTTAAAATTAATCCTTCAATATTGAGTTCATCTTCTTTTATTTCAAGTTCCGATTTAAGTTTTCTGTAAAATTCTTCAAAACTTTTTTCTTTTATTTTTTTAGAATTGATATTGTATTTAAAAAGTTGATTTCTTCTGTCTGTTGAACCAGAAGCTAATAGGACTAAGTTATTGCCTTTTAAAGTTATCGATTCAAAATCGGGCTTCTCCTTTTTGATGATATTATCTTTTGGATTTTCAACTAATGCAATTTTGTCTAATCTTTTGTTCAATATATTGTATTCATACAAAAAAGTACTATTATCAGAAATGATATAAAGTTTATCTTGATGATAGACTAAACCGGATGCTGAACCAATCCCAATAATTTTGAATAATACTGAAAGTTGAAATTTTTCCATAAGTTTACAAATATAAAAACTAAGTGTATGCAAAATATAAATCCCGAAGATTTTAGAGTAAAAGCTCCAATTGATTTGTCAAAAATTCCAACAGAACTCTCAATGAATACCAGTAAAAGTGATGAAGAAACTGCTCTTGACGAAATTCAAAAGAAGCTAAGTTTGAAACAAGATGCGATGTATGCACACAACCGTCATGCTTTTTTAATTTGTCTGCAAGGCATGGATACGAGTGGTAAAGACAGTTTGATTCGCGAAGTTTTCAAAGAGTTTAATCCGAGAGGTGTTGTAGTGCATAGTTTTAAAACGCCCAATTCTACTGAGTTAGAACACGATTATTTGTGGCGGCATTATTTGGCTTTACCCGAAAAAGGAAAGTTTGCTGTTTTTAACCGAACCCATTATGAAAATGTTTTGGTAACGCGCGTTCATCCCGAATATATCTTATTTGAAAACCTACCTGGAATTGAGAAAGTGGAGGATATTACGCCACAGTTTTGGGAAAACAGAATGGAGCAAATCAATAATTTCGAAAAACATATCGCTCAAAACGGAACAACAATTTTGAAGTTTTATTTCCATATGAGTAAAGAGGAGCAACGCAAACGATTGCTAAAACGCTTGGAACAACCTGAAGACCAGTGGAAGTTTTCGACAGGTGATTTAAAAGAAAGAGAGCTTTGGGATGATTATATGAAATATTATGAAGAAGCCATCAACCAGACTTCTAAAAGCTATGCTCCATGGTTCATTATTCCTGCAGACGATAAAGGAATTGCACGTTATATAGTTGCCAAAATTATTTGGAAAGAACTTCAAAAATTGACTGATATAAAAGAACCTGAATTGGATCCAAAAATAAAAGCGCATATCGATTTGTATAAAGACCAACTGAAGTAATAATACCACTTATCTTTTCCAATTCAAAAATGAACAACGTGAATTTATCCCAATATACCAAAGAGTTCTCCTATAATCTAAAATTGGCCTATCCAGTAATTATTGGGATGCTTGGTCATACGCTAATTGGTATTGTCGATAATATTATGGTTGGCCAATTAGGTTCAACCGAATTGGCTGCTGTTTCATTAGGAAATAGTTTGATTTTCATCGCCATGTCAATTGGTATTGGATTCTCTACGGCCATTACTCCAATGATAGCCGAAGCGGATGCTGAAAATAACAGTCCAAAAATTCGTTCTATATTTCATCATGGTTTGTTTTTGTGTATCATTTTAGGTTTTATGCTATTCGGATTGGTATTGCTAGCCAAACCCATTATGGAATTACTGCATCAACCCAAAGAAGTTATTGCTTTAGCCAGTCCCTTTTTAAATTGGGTGGCTTTTTCTTTAGTGCCCCTAATTGTGTATCAAGGGTATAAGCAATTTGCAGACGGTTTGTCATTGACAAAAGTTTCGATGTATGCTATCGTAATGGCAAACATTCTTCATGTCATCATTAATTATCTTTTAATTTATGGTATTTGGATTTTCCCAAAAATGGGTATTCTCGGGGCTGGTTTAGGAACCGTATTATCCCGTATTGCCATGGTCACTTTTATGCACATCATTTTATCACGAAAAGAGCAATTAAAACAGTACTTCTGTGATTTTAGTTTTGATGAAGTTAAGAAAGAAATGCTACAAAAAATCATCAATCTTGGCTTTCCTTCGGCCATGCAGATGCTTTTTGAAGTAGTCTTGTTTACCGCAGCTATTTGGCTTTGTGGTACTATTGGAAAAACCAGTCAAGCAGCAAATCAAATAGCGTTGAGTTTGGCTTCTATGACCTTTATGTTTGCCATGGGATTGAGTGTGGTTGCTATGATTAGAATTAGTCAACAAAAAGGGTTGAAAGAATACAAACAGTTAATTGTTGTTGCACGTTCCATATTTTTGCTAGCTATTATTATAGAAATTGTTTTTGCTCTACTATTTGTTATACTGCATCAAATTTTACCTTATTTGTTTCTTAATATGGAAAATCAAGGGCAACTACTAGACAATCAAGAAGTAATTAGCATTGCGGCCAAATTACTTTTGGTAGCCGCAGTTTTCCAAATTTCGGACGGAATACAAGTGGTTGTTTTGGGCGCTTTACGTGGTTTACAAGATGTGAAAATCCCCATGTACATTACATTTGTTGCGTATTGGGTTGTAGGTTTTCCAATTTCATTATATTTGGGAGAATATACGTCTCTTAAAGCTGTTGGAGTTTGGATAGGATTATTAGCCGGACTAACTGCAGCGGCAATTTTTCTTTTTATTCGATTTCATTATTTGACTAAAAAGTTAGTTGTTGAAAATGCTTCCCAATAATTTGTAACTTCCCAAAGAGTGTTACGTATAACCAGCGTATAATTTAAAATTTTATAAAATGATACTTTCATTTATTATTGGTATTATCTTAATCATTATCAGTTTCACACTAAAAAATAATGAAAACCCTATTGCAAAATTTGCCAATCTTTTTAAAATATTCGGCATTGTTATTATCTTGATTGGTTTGTTATCGTCATCGTTTAAACAAATAGATGCCGGAAAATTAGGTGTGAAATCATTATTTGGAAAGGTACAACCCGATGTTTTGGTCAGTGGTTTGCATATGGTCAATCCCTTATTAGACATTACCATTTTTGATGCGCAAACCCAAAACTATACCATGTCGGCCATTCATGATGAAGGCGACAAAGATGGAGACGATGCTATTAGAGTACTATCTAATGACGGATTAGAAGTCGTAATTGATTTAACGGTTTTATATAGAGTCTTACCTCAAGATGCTCCAAAAATTTTAAAAAGTATTGGTGAAAATTATACCGATAAAATTGTTAGACCAGTTACCAGAACACGAATTCGTGATAACGCAGTTTATTATGATGCAGTCGCATTATATTCAACAAAAAGAGGTGAATTTCAACAACGAATAACGAAAAGTATAGAAACCGATTTTAAATCAAGAGGTTTAGTCTTGGAGCAATTATTAATTCGAAACATTAATCTTCCTGCATCTGTAAAAACCACAATCGAAAGTAAAATTAATGCCGAACAAGAAGCACAAAAAATGCAGTTTGTACTACAAAAAGAAAAGCAAGAAGCCGAGCGTAAAAGAGTAGAA
>NZ_JBKCVI010000220.1:0-2872 GCF_046317795.1 Flavobacterium sp.
GAATTACCTAAACTATCAATTTTTAAACGCTGTGTATTATTAGTTCTAAACAACAATGATCTATTTGAAGTAGTTCCGATAAAATTTGTGTTTGTACTAACTGAATTGCCTGTTAAGTTCCAACTTGTATTTGTAAAACCGCTTAAAGCGTCACCCATGCCACGAATAGCATTGTATAATTGCCTATTATCCGAATTTCCAAAAGGTAAAGTTGATGTATAAGTTGTTAGTGAATTTGGTAAAGTCATTGTTGGCGCTGCAATACGTGCGCCTTCATACATTTGTAATAGATCACTGCTAAAGAATTTTAACGTACGTGTGTAACTTGTTGTTGTACTTTGCGCACTTGCGCATACAACGGCTAAAATAATTAATAGCGAATAGATGATTTTTTTCATTTGTTTTTTTCGGTTTTATAGTGATTATATAATTTTGCAACAGCGTACCATGCAGAAGCACCGCCCGCTATTGTGCCTAAAACGGTGTTTATATCAGTTAAAGATATTGCGCCTATCCAAATGATAAGCGGTGCAAATGTTTCAAGTATAAAATATTTGTGATGCATAGAGAATTAAATGAATTTAAAAATAAGATCAATAAATTTTTCAACTTCTAATTTATTTGATAGTACCAAATAGATTAATGTTGCAGAAGTAGCAAGTTGCAAGGCAATACTTAACCAACTGTGAGGCAATTCAACAGGTGTTTCAGTTGGTTGCTCATTTGGTAGGTTAATAATATTATCAACTTCTTTTTTAACGTCTAATGATCTTTTTACTTTCCAATTTTCTACTGCTTCAATTATACCGTTAATTGTTGGTGATCCTTTTGCAATGCCTCGCAAAATATCACGGAATAGCTTTTTTTTCATGCTCCGTATTTTGTTTTAATTGTTTGTATTAATGATTTGATTTTTGAAGGGTAATTAATATCCGTTGCATAACCCGCCTTCCAAATTTCGTCCGTAAATTTATTTACGTCATTTGTATAGTTAAAAGCATTTGCATAACGTGGTAATAAAAGTACTTTTATGTATGCGGTTAAACCTTCTATAAGGCTGTTGTATTTTGCGAAGTTTTGAGGCAAGAAAATACGTGTTTTGCCTGTTTTAGCGTCGTATAAATCCTTTGATTTATCGCGTGTAGGATAATCATTAGGATTTTTCACGTATTCATAGGTCATTTTAGTAACAAAAGGCTGCCCCGATTTTGCTTTAATACCGGCAAAATTTCCCGCTTCATAAACTAAGCTACTTTTGCCATAACCTGTTTCTAAAGCAGTTTGAGCAAGTATAAACAGGTAAGGAATACCAGTCTTAACTTGCAATTCTTTTGCAATTGGTTTTAACCTGTTGATATAATCCTGTGGTCCTTCAAATTTTAACCCGATCACATTTGTTTCATCTTTTTTCATCTTTGATAAAAAAATTAAAAGCATTATTATTAATGCCGCTATTATTACACCTTTTTTCATTATCTCACACGCTCTAAAGTTAGATTTATTGCAGTTGTTAGATCAACATCGCCAAACGCTTGACGCTTTACAACAGTTTCAGCAACTTCAGTTTTTTTACTTCTCATTAAGAAATAAACTAAAGCTAAAACCGCACCGATTAAAAATATATTTTTCATATTATAACAATGGTTTGTTTTTGATTATTAAATAAACTCTGCTCATTTCATCTTCATTCATAAAATCACTAACATACTCAACAACATCTTTTTTGGTGTAAACCTTAAAAAACTCATTGAAGAAATATAATTTTGTTTGTGATCCTATTGATTTAAACACTGAATAAACTGCACTTTCATCATCTTTGAAAATACCTTTTGCATTTATTAGTGCATCTTTCCACTGAAGCATTTGCGAACTTGAAGGTGTAAATAATTTAATATCACTTGATGTTAACTGTGATACTTGTTTGTTTCTTGCTTTTGCAATTGCTTGTTTAATTGTAGTTAAAAAAGTTGGTTTAAACTGTGGAGCATCTAACAACTTTTCGGTGTTTGCCTCTTCATCTGTTTGACCTAAAAAGCCAAATTTACGAAGCAATGATAATAGTGCAAAGATCAATATAATAACCGTTGCCCATTTCAAAACGTTTAAGGGTGATTTTTCCATCATACTAAAAATGATTTTTTTGCTTGTGTGTATAAATTATTTTTTCTTTTTACTGCTTCTTTACGATCTGATAAACTGTAATTTATTGCTGCAACAACTTGCGAAGGGTTATAGCCTAGTTTAATCATTTCATTGTATGCAAACTGATCACAATTTTTTTCGCTTAATTGACCTTGACCTGAATAAAAATAATGACCTAACTCATGAAGCTTTATGTAATCCATAACAAACTGTGGTGCGTCTTTAAATGAATTATCAAAGTATATTATGTGATTTACATTGTCAACACTACATTTATTAGGATTTTCAGTAAAGAATATTTTAAATTCTTTAGGCAGTTTTTTCGGTCTGTTTGGTGAAGGCAGTATTTTAATTTTAAATTTTCGTGGCTCTGTTACCTTTTGTAAATTGTTGTTTGTTGTATATTCGCCTTCAGGTAAATTGAAATAAATTATTTTACCTTCATTGTTTAACTTAAAATAAAAGATATTGCCATTAAGATCATTAATGACAATATTTTTATCTTTTGAGATAAACCCGCTTTTTTTATTTACAAAAAATCTCATATTAAAACCACTTAGCAAGTTTACCAACAACAAAAACACCCGCTAAAATTCCTAAAACAACAAGTATTTTTTTATTTCCTGTTTCAGTTTGGGTTTTATTTTCTTCAATGCTTTTTTCTGCATCTGAAACCAATTTTTGTTGCTCAGAGCTTAACGTTGCGCCCGCATCCTTTTTACCTTTTAAT
>NZ_JBKCVI010000221.1:0-3587 GCF_046317795.1 Flavobacterium sp.
TGCAGCAATATCACTATGTGAAGCATTATAAACCGCTTTCCCGTCTTTAATCAAAATTAATTGTGGCGATTGATGTACAACGCCAAAACGAATAACAATTTCATTAGAAATATCCCGATGTTCTAGCAGGTCTAAGAAATAAGGTGTAACTTTAGATGTCAAATTGAACTCGCTTTCAAATTGTTTCAACGCCATTCTACTCACGCTACAACGGGTACTGTGTTTAAAAATAGCAACTGGAGTTTCAGTTGATTTATTTATGATTTCATTCAATTGTCCCAAATCGGTTAAAGGTATCCATTCAACATTGGAATTGTTGGTAGTTGGTTCTGAACTACCGAAAAGGTTTTTTAGTAAACTCATTTTGTCTAGATTTGTGTCATTTTGGCATTAAAACATGATGAAAATCATAATTTTAAAGACATTTTGACTGTATTTTTACATTGGAATATAAATTGACCAAGTATAAGCAAAAGTAACAACTTTAAACAATATCAAACAAGTTTAAACAAACACAACAACAAAATATGAACATCAATAAATACACCATCAAATCGCAAGAAGCGTTGCAACAAGCACAGCAAATTGCACAAAGTTTTGGACAACAACAAGTCGAAAACGAACACATTTTCAAAGGCATTTTGGAAGTTGATGAAAATGTGACGCCTTTCATTTTGAAAAAACTCAACGTTAATGTGGAGTTATTCAAGAAAGTATTGGATAGCACCATTCAAAGTTTTCCAAAAGTTTCGGGCGGTGACCTAATGTTTTCTCGCGAGGCAAGTACAACTTTGAACGAAGCCGAAATCATTGCCAAGAAAATGAACGATGAATTTGTTTCTATCGAACATTTAATCCTCGCCATTTTTAAATCGAAAAATAAAGTTGCGCAGATTTTAAAAGATCAAGGTGTTACTGAAAAAGGGTTGCAAGCTGCCATTGCCGAAATACGAAAAGGCGAACGCGTAACCTCTGCCTCTGCCGAGGAAACTTATAATGCACTGAACAAATATGCCAAGAACCTAAACGAACTAGCACGCACAGGTAAACTCGACCCAGTGATTGGCAGGGATGAAGAAATTAGAAGAGTGTTGCAAATCTTAACCCGTCGAACCAAAAACAATCCAATGTTAGTAGGCGAACCAGGCGTTGGAAAAACCGCTATTGCCGAAGGTTTGGCACACCGAATTGTAGACGGCGATGTACCAGAGAATTTGAAAGACAAGGTTGTTTATTCCTTAGATATGGGTGCTTTGATTGCTGGGGCCAAATACAAAGGAGAATTTGAAGAACGTTTGAAATCAGTGGTGAAAGAAGTAACTTCAGCCGAAGGCGATATTGTACTTTTCATTGATGAAATTCACACGTTGGTTGGCGCTGGTGGAGGTGAAGGCGCTATGGATGCAGCTAATATTTTGAAACCTGCTTTGGCTCGTGGCGAACTTCGTGCTATTGGTGCTACAACATTAGACGAATACCAAAAATACTTTGAAAAAGACAAAGCACTCGAAAGACGTTTTCAGAAAGTGATGGTGGATGAACCTGATACCGAATGCGCCATCTCTATCCGGCGTGGGATTAAAGAAAAATATGAAACTCACCACAAAGTGCGTATCAAAGACGATGCAATTATTGCTGCGGTGGAATTGTCGCAACGCTATATTACCAATCGTTTCTTACCCGATAAAGCCATTGACTTGATGGACGAAGCCGCTTCCAAGTTACGCATGGAGATTAATTCAAAACCTGAGGAATTGGATGTTTTGGATAGAAAAATCATGCAATTGGAAATCGAAATGGAAGCCATCAAGCGGGAGAATGACGAAACCAAATTGAAAGGTCTCGGAATGGATTTAGCCAATTTAAAAGAAGAGCGCAACGAAATCTTTACCAAATGGAAATCGGAGAAAGATGTCGTGGATAGTATTCAAAACGTAAAGCAAGAAATAGAAGATTTCAAAACGGAAGCTGAACAAGCAGAACGCAATGGCGATTACGGAAAAGTAGCCGAAATTCGTTATGGAAAAATTAAAGACGCTCAAGAACGTTTGGATGCATTACAAGTTCAATTGGAAGAAAATCAATCGGGAACTTCACTGATTAAAGAAGAAGTAACTCGTGAGGATATTGCCGAAGTGGTAGCCAAATGGACTGGAATTCCGGTAATGAAAATGTTGCAAGGCGAACGAGAAAAACTCTTGAAATTAGAAGAAGAATTGCACCGCAGAGTGGTTGGTCAAGAAGAAGCCATAGAAGCCGTGAGTGATGCTGTGCGCAGAAGTCGTGCTGGGTTACAAGACATGAAAAAACCTATTGGCACCTTCCTATTTCTTGGAACCACAGGTGTGGGCAAAACCGAATTAGCCAAAGCTTTGGCGGAATATTTGTTTGACGATGAAAACGCCATGACCCGAATTGACATGAGCGAGTATCAAGAACGTCATTCGGTGAGTAGATTAGTTGGTGCGCCTCCAGGATATGTGGGTTATGACGAAGGCGGTCAATTGACGGAAGCGGTGCGAAGAAAACCCTATTCTGTAATTCTATTAGACGAAATTGAAAAAGCGCATCCTGATACTTTTAATATCCTATTACAAGTTTTAGATGAAGGACGTTTGACGGATAACAAAGGACGTGTGGCTGATTTCAAAAACACCATTATCATTATGACTTCTAATATAGGAAGCGCTATCATACAGGAGAAATTTGATAACCTCAAAGGAAGTGTAGATGCGGCAACTGAAGTCGCTAAAGTGGAAGTTTTGGGCTTACTGAAACAAATTGTGCGCCCAGAGTTTATCAACCGTATTGATGAGATAGTGATGTTTACTCCGTTGACTAGTGCCAATATCAAGCAAATTGTTGGCTTGCAATTGAAAAGTGTAACTAAAATGCTTGCGCATCAAAACATTACCATGGATGCAACACCCGAAGCTATTGATTATTTAGCCGAAAAGGGATACGACCCACAATATGGTGCGCGACCTGTAAAACGAGTTATCCAACGTGAAGTATTGAACCAACTTTCTAAAGAAATATTGGCTGGTAAAGTAACTACGGATAGTATTATTTTACTCGATGCTTTTGACGGACAATTGGTATTTCGAAACCAAAGCGAGTTGGTAAGCTAAGAACTTGATTGATATAAAATGATTTGGATTGAAAAACCCCGATGGTTCATGACTATCGGGGCTTTTTTGTGATAGGTGCCAAATTTTCAACGTATTGCATTTTTATTCCTGACATTAGTTGGGGTTAAAAACTGGGTATATGGATTCTCCAATCGTCAGCTGGGATTGAACGCAGTGCTTTTATTAGCATGCAAGAACGAATAGTATTCAACAAATAAAAAGCACTTTTGATGATTTGTAATAAAAGAATTAATTATATATTTGGAGTATATAAGCTACTGATTAGCGAATATATACAAGTTAGTGGCAATTTTACCGAAACGACAGCAAAAAAAGGAACTGACAAAATATTTGACCAAATAAATGAATTGTAAAAACTGTAATACCGAAATAAATTCTAAATTTTGTCCAAACTGTGGACAACCATCAAATCTAAAAAGAATTGACGGACATTTC
>NZ_JBKCVI010000222.1:0-14551 GCF_046317795.1 Flavobacterium sp.
ATTGTCAATGGCGTATTTTACACATTCTTCAAGTGTCCATTTTTTGGATTGTGCAAAAGATACAAATCCAAGGAAAGTCAAAAAGATTAGTAAGTAATTATTTATTATTTTTTTTATCATAAAACAATGTAATGAAGCTTATTTGATTACTCTACAAAGATATTGATTTTCCTTGTTTAATAATTGGAAACAATACAAACTTAGACTTTACTTTTTTAATTATGTTACAGATTTATTGAGATTTTACAATTATTTTTGCCGAATAATAAAAACAGATTATGACAAACATAAAATCACTCTTGTCAATTAGTATTATTTCTATATTGTTTTACAGCTGTTCTACTTCAAAAAAAATTGAAGCTTTAAAACCACTTCCTTCAAATGATGCGCCGATGGTTTATAAAACAAAGACTTCGTTTGTAAACATGCCATTAGAAATTACGTTGAAAGAAATTGAAAATCAATTGAATAAATCCTTATCGGGACAAATTTATGACGATACCAATTTGGAAGATGACAAAACCGAAATGAAGATTACCAAAACTGCTCCTATCAGATTAATTGAGAAAAATGGTAAAATTCAAACCATTCTTCCTTTAAAAATTTGGGCCAAATTCAAATACGGAACCGATTTTATGTCGTTAAATGATACAAGGGAAATTAACCTAAACGGAACTATTACTATGGTTAGCGATGTGAAATTGTCCAATTGGAAAATGTCAACCAATTCCAAAATTGAAGATTTTTCATGGTCAGAAAGCCCATCAATACTTGTGGCAGGAAAAAATGTTCCCATTACTTATATCATCAATCCAACACTTTCTATATTTAAATCTAAAATTGCCAAAAAAATAGATGAAGCCATTGAAAGTTCTTGTGATTTCAAACCTTATGTGCTTGATGTTTTAGAAAAAATGAGTACACCATTTTTAACGAGCGAAGTATACCAAACTTGGTTCAAACTTATTCCAATTGAAGTCTATGTAACCGATGCTGTTTTAGAAAAAAGTAAAATTAACATGGATTTGGGTTTGAAATGCAATATGCAAACGATGGTGGGTGTGAAACCAAAAAGCACTTTTGATAGAAATGCTATACAATTCAAACCAGTGACAAGCGTTCCCAATAAAGTAATGGCAAACGTTGTGGCTATTTCAACTTATGAAAGTGCTTCTCAAATAATCACTTCCAACTTTCAAGGAAAAGAATTTGCTGCAGGAAGCAGAAAAATTGTAATACAAAAGGTGGAAATGTGGCAAAAAGACGGAAAAATTATTATAGCGCTTGACATGACAGGAAGCATGAATGGCACTATTTATTTGTCGGGAATTCCAAACTATAACGCCATAACTAAGGAAATTTATTTTGATCAAATGGATTATGTTTTGAACACAAAAGGAGTACTGACCAAAACTGCAAATTGGCTACTACAAGGTGTAATTTTGAAAAAAATTCAAGAAAACTGTCGCTATTCTATTAAAGAAAATCTCGATGAAGGAAAAAAAAGTTTGTTGCCTTACTTGAATAATTTTTCCCCCATGAAAGGCGTTTTTGTCAATGGAACTCTGAATGATTTTGAATTTGAAAAAGTAGAAGTAACGGATAAAGCCATCATTGCATTTATTACTACCACTGGCAAAATGAATGTGAAAATTGACGGAATGGATTAAGAAAAGTGTTCTGTCTCAATTCCGAAGTTTCGGTATGGGACGGTTTTGAGTTAGCAACTATTTTTCCATTCTATTGTTTAAAATCTTTTGCTGAAAATAAGTTTTATTGATTTAGTTGTCATTCCGACAAAGGAGGAATCTCACAAGTTACTCGCATTATGTGATTCCTCCTTCGTCGGAATGACAAAAGGTATAATTAGTAAAATTAGGCCGCATTTTCTTTAAGTCTATACTTTTCTATCTTTCTTGTAATACATTCTATAAATAGCAAATCCAATCACAGCGACCAAAATATAAGGAATTGCCATCAAGAAAACAATACCATCATTCACGGCTTCCACTTTAGTTTTATTGCCCGAACTTTCTAATGCTGCTCGACACATAGCACATTGTCCATAAGTGGAAATTCCAAAAAACAAAAAACAAATTCCAATAAAAATGTTTGAAATTTGGAATTTGGAATTTGAAATTTTAAATTTAATTAGCATAATAAGGCGAAATCATCAAATAAACCAAAACACCTGTTACAGCAACATACAACCAGATAGGAAACGTAATTTTGGCCAATTTTTTATGTCGGTCAAATTGTTGGGCTAAAGCTCTGACATAGGTAATCAATACCATAGGAATAATAATAATGGAAAGTAAAATATGTGTTAATAATATAAACAAATACACATAGCGTATGGAACCAGCGTTAGTTTTTTCTGTTTCATCCAAAAGTCCATCTGCATTAATATCTCCATAAACTGCGGAAACTGCTGTCATGTGATAGGCAATATACATCACCAAAAATGCAACAGAGCAAGCGATTGCTGCCGTCATAAATCGTTGGTGAACTTTTTTGTTACCATTTTTAATAGCCAATACACCCATAATTAAAATCAGTGCTGTTAATCCATTTATAGAAGCATAAATAGGTGGCAAAAAAGATAATGGTTCTACTTCTATTCCAAAATCTTTTAGTTTTACTGAAAACAAAACTGCTACAGCAACTGGAATTATAATGGAAACTGCAATAATTGATCCTTTGAATTTTTTTTCTAACGTTTGTTCGCTTTGTTTATTCATTTAATAGTTTTTTTATGTCTTCAGTAATTGCTTTAACTCCTTTTTTATCCAATCCATCATAATATAAAATAGGATTGCCAAACTTGTCTTTTCTACATCTGATGTTTCCTTTTTTATCTATCAAAGCAAAAAGTCCAGAATGTTCAAATCCACCATTCACATTTTTATTTTCGCCAGCATACAAATTAAATCCTTTATTGGCAATATTGAAAATATACTGCTTATCACCTGTTAACAAATGCCAATTGGATGATTTCACGCCAATTTGTTTTGCATGTTCTTTTAACACTTCTGAAGTGTCATATTCTGGATTTATTGAAATGGAAGCAATACCAAAATTGGGATTGCCAAAAAAATCATTTTGAATAACTACCATATTTTTATTCATAATAGGACAAATGGAAGGACAAGTGGTGAAGAAAAACTCTATAACATAGACTTTTCCTAAATAGGTTTCGTTTGAAATTTTTTCATTGTTTTGATCTGTCAATTCAAACTTTGGCGCTGATCCAATGGTCATCAAACCAGTATCGGGATTTTTATGATTGGAAACTGCATCAATTCTATCGCCTTGAACGACGGTGCCATTTTTTATTCTTTCGATAATTTTAGGAATAACATAAATTCCAAAAATTAATACAATAAACGATAATCCTATATAAGATTTATTTTTCATTTCGGTAACTCTAAATTTGTCTGTTTGCATTGTTTCTTTTCAAAGCCAATCGGTATTCTGCTAAAATAATTTTCACATCATCCATCATGTCATTATGCAATTCTGCTGCCGATTCAGTGTTGAATCCTTCTTTATATTCGGGTTCTCCTTGAACGCTTTTTCCTTTTCTGCCACGAAGGTTTCTTTTTTTATCAATAATATAAACATTTGGTGTTCCCATTTTGGAATCCAATTTGCCTATCAATTTCAAATTATTATAATACGCTTGAATTTCATTTACGGGTGCAAACACAAAATGATAACCGCGAACATTTGACAGAGGACTAAGTTCTTTCAAAATCCTTTTAGCTTGTTCTTGGGTTCCATCAGGAGCAATGAATACAAATTGAAAATCTTTGAACTCATAGTATTTATTATAAATTTTTTGATTGAGATTAAAAAAATTCCCTCTGTTCAAAATGATATCTTCTCCTGTAAAACCTATTACAGTTATTTTTTGATTGAGTGTTACCGTTTCGCCGTTGAGTGATTCCCATTGTGGATTTACATCTGGAATCGTTGGTGTGATAGTAGGTAATGTGATAAAACTATTTACTCCCGAAGCAAAAAAAAGGTAAGCCACTATTGGTAAAATAAAAAGGACAAAAAGAACGCTATTTTTTTTCATTTTTTTCTAAAAAATTAACTGTACAAAAATAAAAAAAGGTACGCAATGCGTACCTCTAATTTGAATTAATATAATGTTAAAAATTCCATTTAATAGTAGAGTTTTTAAAAATATCATAAATGTAATCTGCTTCAACCAATAATATAAAAAGTAGATATACTACAAGAAAAATAACGGTGCCAACTACAGCCCAGCGTAAGCTGCTTTTTTCACCTTCCATGTGCATAAAAGCCCATACAATATAGTATGCTTTATACAATGTTAGGATAATGAAAACCCAGTTCAGCAAATTCATTCCTAAAAAATTATTCATGAATAAAAAATCAGGCCTAACGATTCCTAAAAATACCTCAACTATTGTAACAACAGACAATAAGGCGAAAACCAACCAAATTCTTTTTGTGTTTGAAACATGTTCATGTGCGTGTGACATAATGTAAATTTTCTAAAATATTAAACTAAATAGAAGAATGTAAATACGAATACCCAAACTAAATCGACAAAGTGCCAATAAAGTCCAACTTTTTCCACCATTTCATAAGATTTTCTTTTTTCATAAGTTCCTAAAACAATATTTAAGAAAATAATGAAATTGATGACTACACCAGAGAATACGTGGAAACCGTGAAAGCCGGTGATAAAGAAAAAGAAATCGGCAAACAATTTACTACCATATTCGTTGTGCTTTAAATTGGCACCTTCAACAACCAAATGCGCATTTCCAACCAAAACTTCAGATTCTGCTCTTGTTACAATCTCTCTTTGCTTGTTTTTATTTAAACCCGGTTGTAATTTTGTATTGGCTTTATCTTCCTTTGTATCCCTGTAAATTTTTTCAGTTCTCACTAACAATTCAGGATGCGCTTTGAAACCTGCTTGAACCTCAGCAACCGAATAAGAAGCTAAAGATTCTTCGCTCTTCATAAACCATTTGCCTTGGCTTCTTGTTAGCTCTTCTCTTTGTCCTGGTAGGCGAACTGCAAAATCTTCCAGCTTTACTCTTTCTCCTTTGTTGTTTACAAATTGAATGATACTTCCCCCTTTTGTTTCAACAGCGCCATATTCCCCTTTGATGAAATTTTTCCATTCCCAAGCTTGAGAACCAACAAAGATTAAACCACCAACAATGGTTAATAGCATATAAAAAGCCACTTTCTTTTGTTTCATTTGATGTCCAGCATCAACGGCCAACACCATCGTTACAGATGAAAATATCAAAATAAAAGTCATCAATGCCACGTAATACATTGGTGCTTCCACACCATGCATGAATGGAAAGTGCGTAAACACTTCATCGGCAATGGGCCAATTATCAATAAATTTAAATCTAGAAAATCCATATGCAGCAAGGAAACCAGAGAAGGTTAAGGCATCTGATACGATAAAAAACCACATCATCAATTTGCCATAACTGGCGCCCATTGGCTCATTTCCGCCACCCCAAGTGTTTTCAGTGTTATTAGCAGTTGTAACTGTCGCTCCCATAAAAGTTAAAAGTTAAAAAGTTCCCAAATTTAGATTTTTTTTCTTATTTAAAGAAATATAAAAAGAAAAACAAACAAACCCACAAGAAATCAAGAAAGTGCCAATACATTGCACCTAACTCAATTCCAAGTAATTGACTTGAATTGTATTTTTGTTTAAAATGATTATAAATTATGATTAAAAGCGAAATTAGTCCACCAGCAAGGTGAGCCAAGTGAACAATAGCAATTACGTATAAAAAAGTTGTTGCTATATTGCTCTCTGGTCCTGTGAAATAATATCCTTGTTGAACGATTTGTTCAAAGCCAGTAAATTGCAATACAACAAAGCTTATTCCAAGACCTAAAGTAAATAAAAGAAAACTTGTTGTAGCACTTCTGTTATCTTTTTGAATGGCTTTTTTGGCCAAATGAAAAGCAACACTACATAGAATAATTGCCAACGTACTGAAATAAAAAGCGGAAGGCAATTGGAAATCTTTCATCCAATCTTCTCTTGATTTGCTCACTACAAAAGCACTAACTATTCCAGCAAACATCATCGTCATACTTCCCATACCAAACAACAAGAGTAATTTGTATGAACGAGCCGTTTTTTCTTTATGTTCCTGAGCAGTCATTGGTGTTGTTGTCATAAATTATCTTAAAAATTTATCGGTAATATAAACTATTTGTAACAAAGTGATATACGAAACGCTAACAAGCATTAAGCTTCTCGCGGCTTTAGCGGTTCTCAATTGATATAACTTTACTGCATAAAAAATCATCCAAATCCCAAGCAAAAATACAATTCCTGCTGCGATTGGCGAAATAAATAATCGCCCTGTATATCCCAACGAAGGTAACATGGAAGCAACCAACAACCAAATGGAGTACAAAATGGTTTGCAACGCGGTTGACGTATCTTTATTGCCTGTGGGTAACATAAAAAATCCCGCTTTTTCATAGTCTTCATACAAAAACCAACCAATAGCCCAAAAATGGGGAAACTGCCAAAAGAATTGTATCAAGAAAAGTGTTCCCGCTTCAATTCCAAAATAATCTGTTGCAGCAACCCAACCCAACATAAAAGGAATAGCACCAGGAAACGCACCCACAAAGACCGAAAGCGGCGTAACGGTTTTCAAAGGCGTGTAAATACTCGTGTATAAAAAGATAGAAATCGCTCCAAACATAGCCGATTTTGGATTGATTAAATACAATAAAATCAAACCGATTATAGTGAGTAAACTCGCGACAAACAAAGCATGATTGGGCGACATTCTGCCTGAAGCTACTGGACGGTTTTTGGTTCTATCCATCAACGCATCGAGGTCTTTTTCTATCACTTGATTAAAAGCATTGGAAGCGCCAACCATACAATAGCCACCAACAGCAAGCATTAACAAAGTAGTTACTTTTAAATCCTGAAAATCAACCACGCCAAGAAGGTAACCTGCAATGGAGGAAAACACCACGCTGATTGCTAAACCCGCTTTAGTGATTTCTTTGAAATCAATGGCAATTTGTTTTATTGAAAATGTAGAAACAGTAGCGTTCATCTATGAATTTTTCCCGATTTCTCAGAACTGCGCAAAGGTACTTTATAGAAAGTGAATTGACAAAAAAACAATTCATAAAAAAAATAAAAAACTCCTGAAATTTCAGGAGCTATTTAGATTGATTTGATTTTAAACATTAATAATCAAAATACCAATTAAAAATATCACAACGCAAACCGATAGAAATCCAAGTGGTACTTTCATTAATTGCTAAAGTAGTTTGGGTGGAAGGTGTAAAGTTTCTATAAATAAAACTTCCATATAATTTCATATTGGTAGCAGGATTTACCAAATAACCTGCTTGCAAATCAGTGATAAAGATATTGGTTTTATTGCCTTGTCCTACTTTTACATTATCATCAAAAGGCCGACTATCGTCATAATCTCTATAGATATTACTTCCATAATTAAAAGTATCGGTAGCATTGTTAAAATCCAATCCACGTGTTCCTATAGTAACTTTGGCATCGGCAAAATACCGTCCTTTGTGGTATCGTGCTATAGCAATAAATTCGCTAAAATTTCCTCCCCATTGGTGTCCTAAACTTTGATTGTTGTGACCATAATTGGTAATAGGACTGCTATGCGAGTATACATAAGGTCGCACATGGTTATACTCGGCTTGAAGTAATAAATTTTTGATGTTGAAAGCATTGTAATATTTGGCACCCAGCTGATACCCAAATTTATTTTTCCAACTATTATTTCCTGCTTTTACATCGTTTAACGAAAATTCATCGAGTAAAAACTGTCCGTAGAAATTGATTTGATTATTCCATTTGTATTTTGTTGTCAAACCTAACATCGCATTTCCCGTTTTAGAAGAAGAATTAAACTCTACCGAACGATAAAAAATAATAGGATTTACAAAACTCATATCAAATCCACGATTATTTGAATTTGTCCAAACCACTGATTCAAACAATCCAATATTCCATTTATTGGTTATATTCAAGCTTAAATAATGACTAGCCGAAAACTTCGTTGCATAGGTTCCATCAACCGTAACCTCAGGGCGAACATCTTTGAGCCAGGTATAAATATTAGTGTATTTTATTTTCCAAAAAGTAGTGTTTAATTTAAAATAAGGATAAGGACTAGCGCCATCACCTAACAAAAGGGAACGATATCCGTCACCAATAAAATTGCGTCCATAACCCAAATGCATATTGATAAATTTGCTAGGTGTATAGGTTAAATTGGCTTCTGCCACAGGGAAATCAAACGAATCTGTTTTAAAATCTTTAGCAATTCCCATTCCCGGAATAATAGCTGGATTCCCACCAGATGGAGCAATAGATCTAGCATAACGATTAAAATAATCGGCAAAGCGACCTTGACTTTCATAAATGGTGGTGGTGAAATTTAATTGTTCGCCCAGTCCGCCGGTAAATTGAATTCCTCTAGTATTAACATAAGTGTAGCTTGAAACACTCGGATTACTTTTTCCGAACTGTAAATCAAAAATTGGGTTAAGTGTAAACCAATATCCTTCGCCTTGCACTTCGACTAAACTTTCGTTAAATATTTTTCTGCCCCACCAACCTTGCTTGTTAATTACCAAAGTTTCATTTTGTTGTTTTAGGTTATAATATTTGGAAACATCTGCATATTCATAAGGTTTAGAACCCGTATGATTGTTAGCCCCAACTTGATTCATTTCATCATCAAATTGTGCATAATAACTATGTGAAAACGGAACATTTAAATGACTTTGGAATTGAGGATTATCAAATTTCGTGTATTTTATACTGTCTAACTCGGTTAAATAATTTTTTTTAGGTTTAAAATCATTTGCTTGTTTTGCGGCTAGAATTTCAGCTTGATTTTGGGCTTCAATATCGGCAACGCTTTGAAGAGGTATGGCTATTTTAATAGTGTATTTAGCATAAGTAGGATTTCCATTATACGTTGCAGGAGCAACTTTAGGTAGTTTTCCAAAAACCCTTTTACTTTCAGCAATTAAGGTTTCATCAACAGCATCAACATAGATGACTTTGAAATTTCCGGTGTCGGCAACTTCAAAAAGGACAATTACATTTCCTTTAAAATTATTTTGTTGTAAATTTTCCGGGACTTTAAAATTATTAAATACAAAATTCTGAACTTCATTATAAAAGCAATTTTCTAGTTCTTTAAACTGTAAGTCTTGGCAGGATGGAAAAACGGGGAATTTTTCGGTTCCTTTCAATGTTACTTGTGAAGAAGAAACAATAGTAAAAAACAATACTAAAAATGGAAATATTTTTTTCATTTTATGGGGATAATAATATTAATAATTACTTGTGGCGATTTCGCCATTGGCAATAGTTTTGGCGGCAGAAGTGCCTATTCTTTTTACACCTAGACGAATCATTTCAACAGCTTCGTCATATGTTCTAACGCCACCAGCAGCTTTTACTGGAAGAGGTGAAGCGTTTTCGAGCATCAAAATTATAGAAGAAACGGTTGCTCCGTTGGGTTGATTGTTTTCGGTTTTATAAAAACCTGTAGATGATTTCACAAATACATTTGCATAACATTCTTCTTTAAAATCTGTGATAATAACATTTTTGATTAAGGCAGAAATTTGGATTATTTGAGCATCGGTCAAAGCGGCCACTTCTATAATCCATTTTGCTATTTTATGATGTTCAAATGCCAAACGAGTTCCTTTGTAAATTTCATTTTTTACTAATTCGGAATTTCCCATTTTAAATGCTTCGAAATTGCAAACATAATCAAGTTCGTCGACACCATCTTCTATTGCTTTATGAGCTTCTGCTAACTTTTCCTCTATTGAATTTGTCCCTTCGGGAAAAGAAATAACTGTTCCAATGAGTAATTTTGATTTGGCAGCGGTAATCATCTCTCTTGCTATTTTAACTTTGTCAGGCCGAATCATTATTAGTTTAAAACCTTCCTCAATGGCTTCTTGAATAAACCCTCTCACGATAGTATTATTATCCTCTTCAGTCAATCCAGCTTGCGCTGCTGTTTTTAAATAAGTGGAGTCGAGATAGTGTTTAATATTCATGGCATAAAAGTAAAAAAAAATCCCAATTAAATTGGGACATTTTTTGTTATCTGATTCTTTATGGTTTGTTACTGCTTTTATTTTTTTTGATGAAAACAAAAACAAGAAAGGCAATTATGGCTCCTAATAAATTTGCTAAAACATCAAAAATATCAGCATGACGTTTTATGGTGAACTCTTCTTGTAAAAATTCGATAAGAATTCCGTAGCAAAGTGAAATAAATACTATTGTAACTATTTTTTTGAGCTCTATATGATGATAGTATAACCATGAGTAATATCCCCAAAGTAGTGTAAAAACAAAATGAAATGTAAAATGAACATATTTATCTGTTCCAGAAACCCCGAAAGAAGGCAACTTAGTGAACGAAAATAAACATAAAAAAGCAACTAAAACGGTCCAACTGAATGCCAAACCAAAAACTGTTTTTTTAAGCACCAATAAGTTGTTTGTAAGCATCACTCGAAAGTAATTCTTCAATTTCGGCAGTGTTAGCTATTTTCACTTTAACCATCCAACCTTTCCCATAAGGATCAGTGTTTACAGATTCTGGATTAGCTTCTAAATCGTCATTAAATTCAAAGATTTCACCAGATAGCGGTAAAAATAAATCGGATACCGTTTTCACTGCTTCAACAGTTCCAAATACTTCGTCTTTATCTAAAGTTTGGTCCAATGTTTCTACTTCAACATATACAATGTCTCCTAACTCTTTTTGAGCAAAATCAGTGATTCCTACTGTGGCAACTTCGCCTTCTATCAAAACCCATTCGTGGTCTTTGGTGTACTTTAAATTACTTGGAATATTCATAGGTTTGTATGTTTTTAATTTTCTTCAAAAGTATACAATCTATAGCTTTAATTAAAAGATTGTCGATAAAAATTCATTAATTACCGAAGTTATATCGCATTGTAAATCCAGTTCTAACATTGGTTAAAGGGAAAGAAGTGGATATAACTGGTTTTGAAAAGGAATGATCATAGAAGAAAATAGCAGTTAAGTTTTTACTGAATGAATAATCGGCAGTTAATCTTGCTGTCCAGATATTTTGTCCTCCGCCTAATTGGTTATTGTTATAATCCAAATTTCGCACAATGGTTTGGTTGTTTCGATATGAAAAATCCATTTTAATATTTATATCACTTTTGATAATACCTGTTGGGTTATCGGCTAGTTTTGAAGAAAAAATAACATCTTTTATGCGATAACCTACACCAATGATATACTCAAATCCTTGTACTTCGGTTAATAAATTATTATCAAAACTCATGGATAAACTTCTGTCTTTTTTCATTTCGGCTAATATTTTCAATGAACTTTTCATTTCAAAATCAAGTCGAATTAAAGGATTGAATTGTTCTACAAGGTTGGCATTTCCAATAATTGTTTGCGGTAAATAATTTCCGCCTGTATCTACTTTATTTGGATTGCTTGCATCATAATCTAAATTGGAACGGAAAGCATTAATAGTATAAGCTGCTCTGTATGCATGTTGAATAGAAAAACGTTTGAAAGTATCTTTAAAAAACTTATAACGCATTAAACCTGTGTATTTTATTGTCCAGTTTGGAATTGGAAAATTTCTGAAAGCGCTCAGCGAAATATCATTTGCTCTATCATTTGCACCATAGGAAAACAATCCTGTATAGGCGGCTAAAAAAGCTGGTAATAAAACGGTTTGGCTATTTTTTCCGAATCCTATTGGATACCCTTCGGCATCTCTGTTGAAAGTTGTATTGCCATAAAAATCTTCTGCTAATCTATTGGCAATAATAATTCTGTTCCCTCTAAAATCATTAAATACAGAGGAAAAATTTTCATCACTTGCCTTGAATGCAGATTTGAGCATAACGGTGGAAATAGAGAAATTTCCAAAAGTATAAGGCGACCGTGAATTGTATTGCCCAGTTAGTGCATCAACATCATACTGCTCTGAAAAGTTTTCAGAAAAAGCTCTACTGGAAGTTAAATCAATTTTAAAATCAGGGAACAAATCAATATTTGCTGTTCCTTCGAGCGTTTCTGTTAAAACTTGGGTATAATTTTGATTAAAATCAGGATAGGTTGTTAACCAACCATTTTTAGCAGCTTCAAATCGAACATCATCTTGAATACCAAAAACAAAACCCAAAGAAGGTTTTGAAGAACCAAAGAATCCCAAACTTGGCAAAAATCCTGGAAGTACAGTTCCCTCATTTCTTGTATAGTTCACTTGAACATTTTTCACACTAGTCAATACCCCTACTAAACCGTCTAAAAAGACATTGCTTGACTTTGAAGCTTGTGGTTTAATATTGGGTATTTTTTCACCAGGTTTTGGAACAGGAGTTTTTGTTGGTGCCTTTGCGGGTTTTTTACCCAATCCAATATATTTATAAAAAGTATCCATATTGAAAGTAGTGTTCAAACGATGTGAACTTGCATTTTGAATGGTATTTCCGAGATTATAAATAGTTCCATCGCTAGCTTCAATCGTTTCTAATGCTAATGAAGAACGCTGCCAACTATAATCTCCTGTATAAGAATAAGTAGATTTTACAAATCCAAAAACGGGAATTTTATTAATTGGAATATCATAGTTTACTACGATTTGTTGATTATGTTGATTGGGAGTTCCTATATTCCAAAAATCTGTCCAAACAGTATAACTATTATCTGGAATATCTTCTTCATTTATATAAGAACGAACAATGTTTTGAGATGCTGCTGTATAATTAATTTTCAACGATTTTGTTAAGTTGTAATTAAATCCATATTGATAATTGAACATGTAATTTCTTCTATACAATGGTTCCAATCCTATTCCTTCAACATCAACTTGTCTAAATTGTTGTTTGTTATATTGTCGCATGATGTTTGAACTAAAAGAAATACTTGCTGGTAAATAATTAAAATTAAAATCTCTTAAAAGTTTCCAATAATCACTTTTTTTAAGGTATTTATTTTTACTCAACGGCTCGATGGACTTAGGTTTAAATGCGTAGGTATAATCTGCCGTTACATTTACTTGTTGATCTATAAAGCTTTCAATTTCGTAGTTGTGCTTTTCAATTTCATTATAGGAATAAGAAAGTGTTAAATTTTCTGGGTCATATACGTGTTGTTTTTGAGCTTCACCCCTTTCTTTTTTAACACCAATAAAATTAATACTTTTCCTTTTGGTATAATCTATAGCTCTATTGTTAATATTTTCCCTTTCTGCTGCATTAGAGGTATTGGCTAACAATTGTTCTAGTCTGATATCTTGATTAAAAGGATCATATTCTGGAGTGATTGTTTCTTCTCCTACTGCATAATTAAATGGCAAATTAATTCCCCATTTCTTTGGTAATAATTTTCCCAAACTAAAATTAGTAACGAGATTGTATTGTTTTACATCTTCTCTACTTCTCTCGTTTGGTCCTTCTTCTAATGCGCCAAAACCTATAGTACTCATTCTTCCTGTCCCAGAAATTGTGGCGAAATCTGCTACATTAGAGTCCACATTTACAACAGCAGCCATACCGCCTTTATTATTCATATCAGAAATACGCAACTCATTAAACCATACTTCGCCTTTTATTTTTTCGGTATAATTGTTTTTAATTCCGACCATTAACGTTCGTACCAAACCAAAGTTAGGATTCCCTTTTATCCCCAATCTCAAATTCGGGTCACCATCACCATCAGGTAGTGTAATATCATCATCGGGATAATAAACTCCCTCTGGCAAAGTTGCTGGATCAATGGACAATGCTAAGACTTTCATTCTTGTTAATAATGACATTGCCAAATCTATTTCATTCTCAGCAGGCCAAATAATTGCTGGATCTGATGCGAATGCAGGAGTTACTTTTAACGGTATTTCTACCTGATAGTAATTATTGGTAAAGTCATTACCAAAACGAATAAAACCAGCCATTTGGTCATTTTCTAATGGTGTTGTTGGATCCGTTTCAGATGCTGGAAGTGCTTCCGCGTGAATAAACATTCTCAATTTATTAAACTGACGCATATCAACACTTACATTTTTAAAAACCGCTCTAGAGTCGCCTACTTCAAGTCCATCTCCCGAAGCTCTTAAAGAAAGTGATTGCTCGTTTTGATTGATAATTGTGTTGTTGTTATTAACTTGTTCTCTAATTACCCCTGGAGGTGGAACATAAGGAATTGGACGTCTTGAAGCATTTTCTTGAATGTTTACCGCTAATACATCAAAATTGGTGTTGTCTAGGTTTGGGTCGTCATTTTCTTGAAACGAATTGACATAGCGTCTCCATTCTCCTCTTACTAAATCTAAAGCTCCAAAACGAAGGGTTATAGGAGAGGTAAATCCTGTCATAAACATTCTCATAAATCGAATAGAACGAAAATCGGAAATAGTTCCAATAGTGTTTTCATATTGTGTTACCGGAATTTTAAATTGATACCAACGCGCTGTAGTT
>NZ_JBKCVI010000223.1:0-17286 GCF_046317795.1 Flavobacterium sp.
CAGAATAACCAAACTAAGGGAAGTTCTGATAATTTGGATCGCTCAGTGCTTCCAATCAAAGAGCCAGTTTATCAAGCAATTACAGAGTTAGATGCTCGAAAAGCAAAAGCTCCTGCCCGATTTCAGGTAAAAGCACCAGAAAAAGCACCCAATGTAGTAATCGTTTTATTAGATGATATAGGTTATGGCCATTCTAGTGCGTTTGGTGGACCTATCAATATGCCAACTTTAGAGAAGTTATCAGCAAATGGATTAAAGTACAATCGATTCCATACTACAGCATTGTGTTCACCTACACGCACAGCGATACTTACTGGTTATAACCACCATTCTAATAACGCTGGAGCAATTATGGAAGTAGCAACTGCATTTCCAGGAAACACAGGTGTAAGACCACAAACCATTACTCCAATTGCTGAAGTATTGCGTTTGAATGGATACAGCACTGCCGCTTTTGGTAAATATCACGAAACACCACCTTGGGAAGGTTCCGTTTCAGGTCCCTATGATCGTTGGCCTACAGGTTCTGGGTTTGATAAGTTTTATGGTTTTATTGGTGGTGAAACAAACCAATATCACCCTATGGTTTATGACGGAACAACTCGTGTTTATCCTAACGTAGAAGATCCAAATTATCATTTTACAAACGATATGACCGACCAGGCAATTGCATGGATGAATACCCAACAATCGTTAACTCCTGAAAAACCTTTTTATATGTATTTTGCTACAGGCGCAACCCATGCTCCACATCATGCTCCAAAAGAATATGTTGACAAATATAAAGGAAAGTTTTCACAAGGATGGGATAAGCTGCGAGAGGAAACCTTGGCTAGACAAAAAGCATTGGGTGTTGTTCCTAAAAATACTGTTCTAGCTCCAAAACCAGAAGTTATAAAAGACTGGAACAAACTTACTGCTGATGAAAAGCGACTTTTTGAAAAACAGATGGAGGTATTTGCCGGATTTGCAGAACATACTGATGAACAAGTTGGTCGCTTAGTTGCAGCTTTGGAAGAACGCGGAGAATTGGAAAACACTATCTTTTTCTATTTGGTAGGAGATAATGGTTCCAGTGCTGAAGGAGGAATGATTGGTATGTATAATGAAAACACTTATTTCAATGGAGTACAAGAAACCTTAGAAATGCAATTAAATGTGATTGATGAATTAGGGTCTGAAAAGGCATACAATCACTTTGCAGCAGGATGGGCAGTAGCAGGAAATACTCCTTTTACTTGGACCAAACAAGTTGCTTCCAATTTTGGAGGAACTAGAAATGGCTTGGTGCTACACTGGCCAGCAGGCATCAAATCAAAAAAAGAGGTTCGTTCGCAATTCCACCATGTGGTAGATGTAGCTCCTACAATATATGCTGCAGTTGGAATACCTTCTCCTAGTATAGTAAATGGCATTGAGCAGCGACCAATGGAAGGGGTTAGCATGATGTACACCTTTAACAACGCCGCTGCACCCGATACCCGCACAACGCAATATTTTGAAATGGCAGGTAACCGTGCGATATACCAGGATGGCTGGTTTGCCGGCACCATTCACAAAGCGCCTTGGGAAGCAAGCCCTAGAAGACCCCTGACTGAAGATGTTTGGGAATTGTATAACGTGAATGAAGATTTTAGTCAGGCCAATAACCTTGCCGATAAAAATCCGAAGAAGCTTGATGAACTTAAAAAGAAATTTATGGAAGAGGCGGTAAAATATAATGTGCTGCCTATTGATGACCGCACCATCGAACGATTTGATGCAAAAATTGCCGGCCGGCCAGATTTGATGAATGGAAAAACCAAACTTACCTTGTACGAGGGTGCGAAAGGAATCCCTGAAAATGCATTTATCAATGTGAAAAACACTTCACTTTCAATTACAGCAGATGTAGAGGTTCCAGCCAATGCTAATGGAGTCATCATTTGCCAAGGTGGTGATTTTGGCGGTTGGTCTTTTTACATGAAAGATGGAGTTCCAACCTATTTTTACAATTGGGTAGGACTTGAAATGTTTTCTGTAACTGCCTCGCAAAAAGTTCCCGCAGGCAAACATGTAATCAAAATGGATTTTGCATATGATGGTGGTAGAGGAGCGGGCGGAATAGCAACTATTTCAATGGATGGAACCAAAATTGGAGAGGGAAAAATTGCCAAAACAAACTCCAATACTTTTGGTATCGATGAATCTGCAGATGTAGGCACGGATGAAAACACACCGGTGAATCCTGATTATAAGAAAAATGAAAAATTTACAGGTAAAATTAAATCAGTAACTGTAGAAACCAAACCAGTTAAAAAGTGATAATTTAATTCATACTATAAAAAGGGCGTTATTACGCCTTTTTTTTGTTTTATAAATGTAGTTCAAACGTTATTTAAAAAAAATGATATTTAAATTACTTTATAAATGTCTATATAAATGACTTATTTATAAATTTTGAACATATCTTTATCTTTTTAGTAACTTTGTCAATCGACCTGATATAAAAGCTATTTATCAATGTTTAAACCCAACTAGTGCTCGTCTGTGACGAGTACCTGCTTAAATTAGAGCAAAAATGGTAGCATTTGCAATGCTGTTAACTATAATAGACAGTCATTTCGACCAACGGGAGAAATCGCATCACATGAGTAACTAATGAGACTTCGCCTTTCCCGAAGTATCGGGAGAATGACAAAATGGGTGATAAAATGAATTCTCACCTTTCCCGAAGTATTGGGAGAATGACAATTCCCGAGCGAAATAAAATTCGACAAAGTCAATCACTTCGTCTGGAATGCTACTGATTGGAATTAACTCACCTCGCTCGGTTGAAAATCCTAGCAATCGGGCATCAAACTATTTATAGAAAGCTCCTCAATATAAAAGACATAAAAATTTGCTGTTCTTTATTGATTTTCGATTAATCCGTATCTGGTGCATCAGGTAATGGCTGGTGTACTTTATGAGGAATATTCCATCGCACATCCAATCTGAAAATGTTTGTTGTCCAATCGGGATTCATGTCTTTATTTGCTCTATCTAATTGTATATGGTACACAAAGTTCAATGTCCATTGTTTGTCTATTATATATCCTACACCAAATCGTTGTCTAAAACGCTCCATATATCCTTTTTCAAAAGTGTAAAAACACTCAAAATCGGTAATACCATACCAAGAATTGGCTTGCCACGGATTTTTCCCAACTGGAAATTCGATACCAAACCTACTTCGGATTCTGTTATTGGTTTTGTTTAAGTCATTGTTTTCATAATTAAAACTACGCAATTCATAGCGTGTCCAGTTATAAATACGGAGGTCATTCGTGTTTGGGAGATTGATCTTTTCGCCTAATACGTATCGGATTTCTTTACTGTCCTTATTGATTTCGGATTTGTCATTATTGAGTATCAGAAAACAACCTGCTTGAAGTTGGAAATTTGTTTTTGGCTTATAAACAAGCAGACCTGGGAGTCCAATATAGGTTGAGATAATTTTACTATCCATATTGTTAACATATCCGAAATAAGTAGTAAGGTAAAACTTTTCACTTATGGGATACGTAGGAACTACGATGAGACGGTATTCGTTATCTATTGCCTCTTGAGCAGATACGGATTTAGAATTCAAAAGAAAAATGGCAATCAGCATAATAGCTATACCAAGGCGCAAACTTTTTTTATATTCTATTGAGAGACATTTTTTAATCATGCTTACTTTATTTGGATATATTTTCTAATTAATGGTCTAACAATATTAAACCAATTACTTCGGAAACACAAAACTTAAAACCGCTCTTATTCCAAAATCGGGTCGGCCACTCTCGGGCATTGCTACAGGAATTCTTGGTCCAACGGCTAACTGTATCATTTGTGAGCCCAATTTTGTAATACCGCTTATCGTTGGGTTAAAGAAAACTGCTGTAGTTTTTCCTTCCCAGTTTTGGGTGATTTCAAAATTTCCTCCTACTCCTGCGCCGCTTTTCCAATTGTAAACAAAGAAGGGCTGCACAAACATTTGATTCACATCTGCTCGGTCTTCATTGCCCGCAATCGACCATATTTGGTTTACCAATGCTCCATACGTCCAACCATTTTTTTGTTTCAAAACAACTGCTGTTGGTCCAACACCTAGTTTTTCAGTTCCCAAAAATTTATCTGTTGCGGTTGGCACCAAAATGGCTGGCCCAACGCCCCAAGTCAATCCGTTTTTGGCTTCGGCTGGAGAGAAAAAAGCGCTCACTAAAGCATCACTCAAGCCAGTTTGTTGCACACCCGGCGCTGTGATATCATGTTGTGTGACAATAGGAAGTACCACACGACTAATCATATTCCATTTTTCAGAAATGGAAATCGGAATTACCGGTTGAAAATTTGTTGTATTTCTGGAACCATTAAATGCACCAATACCAACATCGGTATTGTTTTGAAACGGCACACTGATAAGAGAGGCAATAGGATTGGCCAATTTTTTAGCTAATTCTTCTGCAGTTTGCGCTGGTTTGTCTTGCGCAGTAACATTTCCTATTGAGAGGAAAAATGCGAAAAATAATAGTAATAACTGTTTTCTGAAATTGTTGAAATTCATTTTTAAAATATTTTAGTTTGTTAATAGAATAAATGCGTAATAATTGTCAAAGGTTGATTAAATTATTACTTCTCAAAAGAATAAATCTTTTTCCAATCCTTTTTCATATCTACTATCAACCAATTGTATTTTGTTGCATCATCTAATCCTTTATTAAGTTTCCCAATTGGTGAATCACGGTCGTATGCGACTTCTCGAATCGAATCTGTATGATGAATAATCATTCCAAATCTAGGTCCGGTACCTGTTGATGTATATTGCATCATAGCATAATCACCATCAGAGTTTCCTACTGTAAATACTGGTCGCTTTCCAATATTGCGGATAATGCCAACTGGTTTTCCTTCTTTATCATCATTGAAGTTTAGCTCTGCTATTTTCATTAATTCTCCTTTACCTTCTTTTACTTCGTATTCATATTCCCCAGAACTGCCTATTACTTGATAAGGCGGAATTCCATAAGCATCTTCTGCCCAAGCACGCATAAAATCTATTCCACCTCCTGAAACAATAAAAGTTTTATAGCCATTGGAGCGAAGATAATTTAATAATTCCACCATAGGAAGAAATGTCATTTCGTTATAGTGTTTTCCCGTTTTAGGGTGTATTGCCGTTTTTATCCATTGTTTCACTGAAGCATCAAATGCTTCCGTTGTCATTCCGGCATGAGTAGCCATCATTAGTTCCGCTAACGATTTTTCACCACCAGCCATTATTGTTTTCATATCGCCCTCTAATACTGCTTTAAAAGGTTGTTTTGTTTTCCATTCTAGATGTTGCGGTGCCAATACTTTTATTTGATCTAAAGCAAATGCCATTTGAAAATACATAGGTTGTTCACTCCACAGCGTACCATCGTTATCAAAACAGGCAATGCGATCAGCGACAGGAACAAAGTCTGCGCCTTCTTCATTAGTGGTTTTAGTGACAAAATCTATCATGGCTTTTTTAGAAGAACCTTCATTCCAAGATGGTAGAGGATCATTTTTAACTTCTGTTTCCTGTTTTGCAATTTCATTTTTTGTTGTAGACTGCGTACAACTAAAAGTAAAAATTGTCATCAAAACCAATAACAAGATTCTATATTTATATTGCTGTTTCATATCAAATATTCTACAATAAACCAACGGTCATCACAATGATGACCGTTGGTCTATTTTTTATTATTAATAAAGTTTATTCTTTACTAAATGCTCTTGCCGCTTCTCTTTCTAAATCAAGATATTTTTCTTTTCCAGTATTAACAGTAACAAAACTAATTTCGCCACCTTCAAATTCACCTGGTGAGGCATATTGTTTGCTCACGGGGTCACCGCTATCAAATCCTACACAAAGTCCATCACCTACAAGAGTAAACTTACCAACTTGTGCGGTCATTGCTCCCGTGGCCACTTGTTTGTCATTGATATACAATTTGGCTGTACCCATTGATTCTCCGTGTGCTCCTGCTTTTTCTTTGGTAAATTCAACACCAAAAGTGTATTTACCTGGTTTCAGTATTTCGGTTGAAACTAGTTGTTGCTCCGTTATTCCAAGGAAATTATACACATAATACAATTTATGGTCTTTGATAAACAAGCTATGACCACCAAAACGAGAACCATGAGCAAAAATTACCCCTTTTGCATCCGCTTTAATTTCAACATTAGCAATAATCTTGAACGATTTACCTCTAACACTAACAGCAACCGCCTCTGGAACTTGACTGGTATGAGGATAATACGTATAACTATCTTTTTCTACTTCCTCAGTTGGACGTGGTAATGTAATAATTTGCATAGTAGTGCGGTCATCTAAAGGTAGAGCATTGTTTTTCTTTGCTTCTTCCAACCATAATGCCTTCATCGCTTCTAATTTTTCAGGATATTGTTTGGCTAAATCTTTAGATTCAGAACGATCTACATCTACGTGATACAATTCCCATTTATCCTGATCAAATTTACCTTTATCGGTTAAAGGTGCATGCACGGCAACGGCTTTCCAACCGTCTTGCCAAATAGCGCGAGTACCAAGCATAGAGAAATATTGTACATGTTTTTGTGATGGGTCGTTTGGTTTGGCGTCAAAGCTGTATTTCATAGAAACTCCAGATAAAGGATATTGTTCTACACCTCTATACACTTTTGGCATTTCTAGTCCACAGATTTCTAGAATAGTTGGCACAATATCAACCGCATGATGGTATTGATTACGCACTTCGCCTCGGGCTTTAATTCCTTTTGGCCAAGTGATTGTTAATGGACAATCGGTTCCACCAGCATAGTTAGAATAGCGTTTGAACATTTTGAAAGGAGTCGATAAAGCGGCTGCCCATCCAGTTGGGTAATGCTCATAGGTGTTTGGTCCGCCCAACTCATCAATCAATTTCATGTTTTCGGCTAAATCATCAGGGAAACCGTTGAAGAATTTATTTTCATTTACAGAACCATTTGGTGTTCCTTCTCCAGAAGCTCCGTTATCGGATGCATACATAATAACAGTGTTTTCGTATTGACCTGTTTTTTTCAAATAATCAATGATACGACCAATCTGTACATCGGTATATTCGGAGAAAGCAGCATACACTTCGCACAAACGAGAGAACAATTTCTTTTCATCGGCGCTTAATGTATTCCATGGACGTACAGCGTCGGCTGGGTTTGCCATAGTTGCTGGCATTGGGTTCCATTCAGTTAGTGTAGTACCTTTTGGTAAAATTCCTTTTTCTATCATTCTAGGCATTACCCATTTGCGGTAGGCATCATACCCATCATCAAATTTGCCTTTGTATTTAGCGATGTAATCTGCTGGCGCTTGATGTGGTGCATGATTGGCTCCAGGACAGTACCACATAAACCAAGGTTTCGAAGGATTTGCCGATTTTTGATCTCCAATCATTTTGATGGCTTGGTCTGCTAAATCTTTAGACAAATGATATCCTTTTTCTGGACCATATGGAGCTTCGATAGCATGATTGTCTTCTGTTAAGTCTGGATAAAACTGGTTGGTTTCTCCTCCAATAAATCCATAAAAACGGTCATACCCTTGTTGCAATGGCCATTGGCTCTTGTTAGCTCCTGCTGATAAGTCGGTTTCAGGAACGTTGTGATTTTTTCCTAACCAAAAAGTACTCCAACCATTATCATTTAATATCTGTGCCATAGTAGCGGCTTGTGCAGGAAGTTGGCAACTGAATCCTGGGAATCCATTGGCACCTTCGGTAATAACGCCCATTCCATTAAGATTATGGTTACGACCTGTATTGATACAAGAACGCGTTGGTGAACACAGCGCCACAGTTTGCCATTGGGTATAGGTCAAACCATCGGCAGCAAGTTTATCCATGGTAGGCATGTTGATTCTTCCTCCATAAGGCGACCATGCCGCTAAACCAGTGTCATCATATAGTATGAATAAAATGTTTGGTGAACCTTCTGGTGCTTTTTTACGAACAAAAGGTGCCCAATCGGGTTTAGAATCTCGGACATCTAGTTTAATATCGCCTTTAAAAGCGGGTGTTTGAGCTTGGCTATTAAAAGATAGCATTACAGTTACTGCAAGGAGTAAAATTTTAAATTTTGCATTCATAATTTACATTATTTGATTTTAAGTTTGAAAATAGGAATACGACACATTAGATATCAAATCAAATATAAATAAATAGTAAAGATGTTGATTTAATCTATCTAAATCAAATTTCCATAAAAACCTTAAAAAGAACGAATATACAACATAACTAATTGAATATCAAATTTTAAAACCATAAGTGATTTTCAATAAAATAAGTGTCAAATTATGATTCAGAACAAAAAAGTTTGTAAAATAAAAAAAACGATTACTTTTAGGGTGGTAAATTTAAGTTTATGAATTTTAGCTTTTTGGAGTTATTTGCTTTTTTTGGTGGTGCTTTGGGTATTATTTTAGCTATTTCAGTGCTTTTCTCTTTTTCAGGAAAAAAGACTGTAAAGATTAGCATGGCGGCTGTTATATTAGTTACATCCTTAATGATTATTCTTGGAGCGCTTAATTTCTCTGGGAAAATTCAAAACTACATACACTTACTTCGTGTTGAAAGTCCTATTCATCTCCTATTTGGACCTGCAACCTATTTCTATGCTGCATCCTGTTTAAATGCTAAATTTAAATTTAAAAAAATTCATCTACTTCACTTACTTCCATTCTTACTTAATGCAATTTGGTATTTTCCATTTTATATAGAAAGTACGCAATATAAACTACTTTATTATGAAACTTTCAAGTCAAGTGGAAGTATTGTAATTCCAATACAATATTTAATAAAAACTATTAGTGGGATTGTATACTTTATTGCCCAATTATATTTAGCAAAAAAATACAACCTATTTACCAAGCAACCACAACCTCAAAACAAAGAACTTTTTTATTGGCTCAATTTTTATTTTTTATGTCAATTTTTGCTATTAACAGGATTATTTATTGACCATCTGACTGGCTTATCATTGTTTAAAGACCCCTATTGCTTTGCCGTTACAATGGTAACAGTATTTCTGTATTTGATTGTATTAGGATTGTTTTTTTCTCCTAGACTTTTGTATGGATACAATTATGTAGAAAAAAACCAAATTGAAAAATATGCAAATTCCAACCTTGACGATGGTTTTAAAAATGAAATTCTTGAAAAGTTAGAAGCATATATGAAATTAGAAACCAAGCCATATTTAGAAACCAAACTATCTTTGCAGCAAGTTGCCTCAGACCTTTCGATTACGAAACAAGAACTATCCCAAATTGTCAATGAAAAAGTGAGTATGAATTTTAATGACTATATCAATTCATACCGTATCGAAGAGGCAAAAAAAATGCTTACCTCTCCTTCTTTAAAAAACATTACCATTGATGCAATTGCGCAAAAATCAGGATTTCATTCAAAGTCAGCTTTTTACAATTCTTTTAAAAAACAAGTTGGTGTTTTGCCAAAAGAATATGCTCGTTTAAACCAACTGTAAGATAATTATAGTTTGATTTTTTTGTTTGTAATTTATTTTTCCTAAAATTGAATTTTACTTTTCATTACAGTGAGGTCATCAACACTGAAAGAGTTCAAACGCTTTTTGGGTTTGAAAGAAATAAAAAACCACTATTTTTAAAGCGCCCCAAACTAGTTCTTCTAAGATTCTTGAAGTAATATGGCAATTGAATTACATCACAGTACCAAGAATAGCTTTTGATGGTTTGTATCCCGAAAACAAGCCAACCATTACTTTTGATTTAAAAGAAAACCGAGTTTCGGGAAACAATAGTTGCAATGATTATTCGGGAAATCTTATTGTGAAAAGAAGCCAAATCAACTTTAAAGACTCCAAAATGATCGCTTCCATGATGGCATGTCAAGGTCAAGGCGAACAAGTTTTTATGTCGACTTTAGGTAAAATCAATACCTATAGTATTCTAGAAGACGGAAAAATATTGAATTTTATTATGGGCGATATTGCTATGATGCGCTTTGAAAAAATTACAACGTATAATCATAATTCCAAAAATGGCATAGACTAATGAGAAACTTTTACTTGGAATAAAACAGGAACAACAATCATTATTATGATTTTAAAGGAAAACCCAACCAATATAAAATGGGTAAAAACAAGTTGATACAACTCGATATGAAAGGAAAAATCATTACTGGAGCATTGGCTGAAAAATATGTTTTAACGAAATACAATTAAAAAAAATAAAAAAATGTTACAAGATTATAACACAAATAGTAACTTTACCTTTTTTTAAGATTATATTGCTAATGTTTATTCTTAAATTTAACCACACAACAACTATTAATAGTAAACAAAATGAAACTCAACTTTACACTTACAATTACATTATTGCTTATTGGAATTATTGCTTTTGGACAAGATGCGAAAAGAACACTCCCTTTTTCGGATAACGAAAATATAGCTAGCAATCAATCCCAATTTGAAACTGAAAATTATATTTTAAATACCCTTAAAAATCAAGATAGTACAAAAGCCAAAGCCATGAGAGATGTCCCTTGGTTTGTTGATAGATATAGAATTTCTTTAGGATTTTATGGAGGAAACAACAATACGGATATTCAGTTAAACAGTACCTCAGGTGAAATAGGAACTACTATCGATTTTGAAAACGATCTAGGTTACGACTCGTATTCTTCTTCTGTTTTTGCAGATTTTCAATGGCGCTCTACTAGTCGTTCTAGATTTATGTTAAGTTATTACAATTTAAGAAGAGACACAAATTATAAATTACAAAAAACATTCGAATTTGGAGATAACACTTATAATGTTGGAGCCGATATCTACTCCTATTTCAATGCAGCGGTTTATCGTTTTTCCTATGGTTATGCTATTTTGAGTAAACCAAAATATGAAGTTGGTTTATCAATTGGTACCCATATCATTAATATGGAAGCAGGGATTGGAATAAAAGGCGCTAATATTAATGCAGCAGTGGATAATTTTGGTGTCACTGCTCCATTACCTGATTTTGGAATTTGGGGTGGTTATGCTTTTTCGGAAAGATTTGCACTAAATGCTGAATTTGATTATTTTGCTGTAACCATTGATAATATTAAAGGACAAGTTGTGAGTTACAATATTTCTGCTACTTACAAATTATCAAAACATTTTAATATTACAGGAGCTTTTAATAGCTTAAACACCACTGTTGATAGAACTGGAGATTTAGCTTATGCAAAAGTGGAATGGGGAAACAATGGTTTTTCACTAAGAGCAGCTTATACTTTTGGCAACAAAAAATGGCAATAATCATTTTCTAGTTTCAGTTAAAGTGTTGAAATTATTTTTACATGAATTTACTCCTTATAATCTTTAAATTAGAACTATAAATTGGATAAAATCTATAGGAACGTTACAATAAAAAAATAAAAAAATTGCGTTACTTTTGTTGTAAACTAACAACACCATGCAATTTGATACAAACGATTTAGATTATTTTTCTGTTTATAAATTATTAACTGGATCCATCATTCCAAGACCAATTGGTTGGGTTTCTAGTATCAGCGAGGACGGAATTAATAATTTGGCGCCCTTTTCCTATTTCAATGCCGTCGGCGATGATCCTCCACATCTCATGTTTTCAACCGGAATAGGTAATCATAAACAAAAAGACACTCTTATTAATGTTTTGGCAACCAAACAATTTGTGGTCAATATGGTTACTGAAGAATTGGTTGAACAAATGAATATTACAGCAAAAGCAGTTTCTTATGATGTTGACGAATTTGAATTAGCGGGTGTAACGCCAATTGCCTCCGAAAAAATAAAACCAATGCGAGTTAAGGAGAGTCCCATAAATTTTGAATGTGAATTAGTCCATCATTATTTTCTAGAGGAACATAAAAATGGTGGAGCTTGTGTCCTTATTGGTCGAATAATAATGATGCATTTTGACGATTCTGTTTTACTAGATAATTTTAAAATAAACATGGAAAGTTACAAACCCATTGCACGTTTGGCGGGTTCTAATTATGCTAAAATAGGAGAATTGATTTCAATAAAGAGAATAATTGATTAAAGATCAAAGATTTAAGAAATTAGACAGATTTTTAAATTTATTCAAATTTCTTTAATCTGTGTTCCAAAAGTAAAAATAAAGATATATAAAAATCAGCGATAATTCGCGTTGCAAAGCATACGTTTTATCCGCGTTCCATAAAATTATGAAAATAGCAGTAATAGGTGGCGGTCCTGGTGGACTTTACTTTTCGATACTTACCAAAAAAGCAATGCCTCATTGCCAAATCGATGTTTATGAACGTAATAAACCTGATGATAGTTTTGGTTTTGGTGTTGTGTTTTCCGATGAAACTTTGGGCGAATTTCTTTCAAGGGATTTAAAATCTTATGAATTAATTCGGAGTAATTTTGCCTATTGGGATGATATTATCATTGCTCGTGACGGACAAACAGTAAACATAGCCGGTAATGGTTTCTGTGGATGTTCCCGAAAAACTTTATTACAATTACTTCAAAAACGCTGCATAGAAGAAGGTGTCAACCTCCACTTTGAACAAAATATAGACGATGTAAGTCAATATCAAAACGCAGACATTATCATAGCGTCTGATGGAATTGCCAGCGGAATACGAACTCAATATCAAAAAGAATTTGGAACCAAAATAGCATTAAAGAAAAATCGCTTTGTCTGGCTAGGGTCAACAAAACCTTTAGACGCTTTTACCTATTTTTTCAGAAATACACCACATGGGCTAATAGTCGCTCACACGTATCAATACGAAACTGGAATGAGTACTTGGATATTTGAATGTAGCGATGCAACCTGGCAAAAACATGGCTTTGCAATCACCAATGAAACGGATACCATTACTAAAATATCCGAAATTTTTAAGGAAGAATTAGATGGTCATCCTTTAATTTCAAACAAATCACACTGGCGTCAATTTCCGCATGTGACCAATGAAAAATGGTACCACAAGAATATTGTTTTATTAGGAGATGCCAAAGCTACGGCTCATTATTCTATTGGTTCGGGAACCAAATTGGCTATGGATTCTGCAATTGGTCTTTCAGATGCCCTAATCGCAAATCCAACAAATATTCAAGCTGCTTTTGAACAATACGACAAAACCCGCAGAAACACGGTAGAGATGATTCAACATGCCGCTTTGGTTTCGCTCGATTGGTTTGAAAATATGGATAGGAACAACCAACATCCATTTTATCAGTTTGCTTTCGGTTGCATGACTCGCTCCAAAAAAGTAACGTATGAAAACCTTCGATTACGCGATCAATCGTTTACTGATAAAGTTTTAGAAGAATTCAATGACAATATCAATTGCAATAACAATATCAATTGCAATAACAAAAATCAATTGGTCACATCGAGCGCAGTCGAGATGCCAGCTGCTTTTTCAAGTTTTAGATTACGAGATTTAGATCTCCAAAACAGAATTGTCATGTCACCTATGGGACAATATTCTGCAGAAAACGGATTGGTTAACGATTGGCATTTAGTGCATTACGGAAGTCGAGCTACTGGCGGTGTCGGATTGATTATTACCGAAATGACTGCTGTTTCTGAAACAGGACGAATTACTTTAGGTTGTGCGGGTATTTATACTGACGAACAAGTAGTTAACTGGAAAAAAATCATTGACTTCATTCATGAAAATTCTCCCACTAAAATCGGAATTCAATTGGGACATTCGGGACGAAAAGGCGGTTCAAAAATTCCTTGGGAAGATACTTTTACTGGCAACCCCTGGGAATTACTTTCGGCATCATCAATTCCGTTTAATGAAGTTGGAAATCCCGTGACTTCGGGACCAAAAGCGATGACAACAGCCGATATGGATTTAGTAACATCTCAATTTGTTGAAGCAACTAAAAATGCAGACAAAGCAGGTTTTGATATGATTGAATTACAAGCTCATCATGGATTTCTATTGGCTTCTTTTCTATCACCATTGACGAATATTAGAACCGATGAGTTTGGTGGAAACATCGAAAACAGATTGAAATTTCCGTTACGCGTCTTTACTGAAATAAGAAAAGCTTTCCCAAAAGAAAAACCAATGTCAGTTAGAATATCTGCATCAGATTGGGCTGAAAATGGCATTTCAGAAGATGACGTCATAACCATTGCAACCGCTTTTGCAACTGCTGGTGCCGATATCATCAATGTTTCTACAGGAAATACTGTAAGCTATCAAAAACCTCAAATTGGCAGAATGTGGCAAACACCATTCTCAGATTTAGTTCGAAATACAGTTCATATCCCAACGATTACGACAGGTTACATCCAAGACATTGACCAAATCAACACTATCATTCTAAACGGAAGAGCTGATTTAGTGGCGCTTGGTCGACCATTAATAGCGGATGCCAACTTTGTTAGAAATGCAGCCGCTTATGAACAATTTGAAGATAACACTATTCCAAATCAGTACAAAGCCGGAAACTCTCATTTATATCCGCTAAAAGCATCTGAAAGAAAGCAGCTGGAAAGTATGAAAAAAGCATTGAAACCCAAAAGCAATAAATTATAAATCACAAAAATAAAATTCCAAATTCCAAAAAAAAAGAGAAAATTGGAATTTGTAATTTCAACTATTGGAATTTCAAAATGAAACACTACGAAGACAATTTTGCACACGATAATCTTCCTAGTCAGGACACACAACCCGACTATGTTTTCTTAGATTTACCACAGTTCAATAGACCTGAAATACTGAACTGCGTCGAACGGCTTTTGGATAATCACGTTAAAGAAGGTCTAGGGAATAGTATTTGTCTAAGAACATTCGAAGAAACTTGGACTTACGAAGACTTATTTGAAAAAGCCAATCAAATTGCTCATGTTTTAGTAGATGATTTAGGTATCAAATCAGGTAATCGAGTTTTGATACGCTCGGCTAATAATCCTATGATGGTGGCCTGTTGGTTTGCCATTTTAAAAGTGGGCGGAATTGTAGTTGCTACAATGCCTTTATTACGTTCCAAAGAATTAACAACAATAATTGATTGTGCCGAGATTAGTCATGCCTTTTGTGATAATGATTTAGCAGATGAAATGCATTTGGTTACTTCAAAATATCTTAAAACCATTTGTTATTATGGCAATTCGCAATTAGAAAAATTGATGGAAAACAAACCTAAAACATTTTCTAATTATCATAGTAAAGCAGATAGTATCGCTCTAATTGGTTTCACTTCAGGCACTACAGGATTACCAAAAATGACATCGCATTTTCATAAAGACATTTTAAATATTTGTGAAGCTTTTCCAAAATATTCTTTACAACCCACAACAAATGATATTTTTACAGGAAGCCCACCAATTGGGTTTACCTTTGGTTTGGGCGGATTGGTTTTGTTTCCAATGTATTTTGGTGCTTCCTCATTTTTATTAGAAAAACCATCGCCAGAAATCGTGTTGCAAGCTATTCAGGAATATAAAATCACGATTTGCTTTACCGCTCCAACAGCTTGGCGTGTCATTACTTCTAAAGTGAATGATTTTGATATATCCAGCTTACGCAAATGTGTCTCTGCTGGAGAAACGCTTCCGTTGAAAGTTTGGGAAGACTGGTATAACGCTACTGGATTAAAAATAATTGATGGTATTGGTGCTACCGAAATGTTGCATATCTTTATATCGTCTAATGAAGCTACAATGAAACCCGGTGCCACAGGAAAAGCCATCACTGGATATGAAGCTAAGATTATCGATAAGAATGGAAATGAAGTAGCCACTAATGAGCCGGGAAGATTAGCCGTTCGAGGCATTACAGGATGTAAATATTTGAATAGAATTGACAAGCAAAAGGAATATGTAGAATATGGCTGGAACCTAACTGGTGATATTTTTCGCCAAGATGAAGAAGGTTATTTTTGGTTTGTAGCAAGAGGCGATGATATGATTATTTCCTCGGGGTATAATATTGCTGCGGTTGAAGTGGAAAGCGTATTATTAACCCATGAAGAAATACTAGAATGTGCCGTAGTAGGATTACCAGATGAAGAAAGAGGCATGCTGGTTTGTGCCCACATTGTTTTAAAAGAACAACATAAAGCTACCGACAATATGAAAAACCATATTCAGCACTGGTTCAAAGAAGTAGCCGCGCCGTATAAATATCCGAGAGTGATTTATTTTATAGAAGCATTACCTAAAACAGAAACTGGAAAAATTCAGCGATTTAAGTTGAAATAGAGATTTAGAAAATAGAGAATAGAACATAGAAAATAGACGAATGAATAATTATTTTACAAAGACCGAAAAAATACGTTTCAAACACATCGACTACGCCGGAATAGTGTTCTATCCCCGATTTTTAGAAATGCTGAATGATTTGGTAGAAGATTGGTTCGAGGAAGCACTAGAAAGACCTTTCTCCAAAATGCATGAAACGAATGGTATTCCAACAGTGGATTTGAAAGTACAATTCAAAAACGCAGCTAGAATAGGCGAAATTCTAACTAAATCACTTTGGGTAAAAGAACTTAAAAACTCCTCCATCATCTGCGGATTTCAATTTATAAACCAACAAGAAAAAACTGTACTCGAAGGTGAAGTAACGCTAGTAAACGTAGCCATTCTAGAAGACCGACAAAGCATCAAAACCGAAGCGTTCAATGAGGAAATGAAAAATAAAATTTTAAATTATATTCAGTCTTAATACTTAATACTACAATCTTAATTCTCCCAAATGGACTTTAAAAAATTCAAAGCGGCAACCGTACAAACCTCACCTATTTTTCTAGATGTGGAAAAAACAATAGCCAAAGCTATTTCGTTTGTGAAAGAAGCAAGTGCAAACGGCGCACAACTTATTGCTTTCCCAGAAGTTTTCGTAGCAGGTTACCCCTATTGGAACTGGATTATGACACCCGTACAAGGCAGTAAATGGTATGAACAATTGTATAAAAATGCAGTGGCTGTTACTGATGATGCAATAAAACCATTATTTCAAGCCGCTAAAGAGAATAACATTCACATTGTTATCGGAATTAACGAACGTGGTGATAGTTATGGCGAAATTTACAATACCAATCTTATCATCGACAACCAAGGAAAACTCATTGGCAAACACAGAAAGTTAGTCCCAACCTGGGCTGAAAAACTAACTTGGACATCTGGTGACGGCTCATCTTTAAAAGTGTACGATACAGAAATTGGTCCGATTGGAACTTTAGCATGTGGTGAAAATACCAATACCTTAGCGCGATTTACATTATTAACGC
>NZ_JBKCVI010000224.1:0-2947 GCF_046317795.1 Flavobacterium sp.
AATACCGATGTTATTATACAAACGGGCACATTTTTCAAGGTTATTTGTTTCTTCATAAATTTTCAATGCTTTAATTTGGTATTGCAACGATTTACCATAGCTACTTTGCTCCGAAAAAACAATTCCGATACTTCCATAAGCGCGAGCCAAGCCATTTTTAATTTCAGAATTATTTTCTGAAGCACTAGCCAGTTCCATTTCAAAAATGGATTGTGCTTTAGTGAAATTTTGCAACGCTAGAGGATAATTTCCAACAATAATATTGGCATTACCCAAGTTAAGTCGTGCAGTTCCTTCGGCTAATTTGAAATTAATTTTGGTTGAAAGTTGTAAAGCCTGATTGGCATACTGAAGCATTAATTTGGGATCGCTAGACTTATAGGCATCGGCAATAAGATTAAGCGTTTTGGCCTTGTCTATATCATTTTTAGTCATTTGTAAAACAGCAACAAGACTGTCGGCTATTTTATTTTGTGACCAACAAACCGTTGAAAAAAATAACAGTAAAGATAAAGTCAGGTTTTTTGCTATTTTCATTTGAACCATTTTTAACGAATGCTACAACAAAAATAACATTCCAAAATTGGTTACGAGCTAGTAAATGAGTATTTAAACGTTTTGAATTAGAATTTGATGATTAAGAAACTCTTTTAGCAATACAAAAAGTGCTCACTCCAAATGGAAAATTAAAAGCTTTTAATCTACTCTTTTATCGATGAAATATCGTGGTCTTTGTTTTACTTCTGAATAAATTTTCCCGATATATTCGCCTATTATTCCGAAACAAAACAGCTGTACTCCTCCTAAGAAATACATGGGTAAAACCGTAGAAAGCCAACCGGGAACGACATCTCCAGTATAGATTGCAAACACTGCATAACCTGTCATTATCAAACACGCAAAAAACACCGCAAATCCTATGATAGTAACTAATTTTAAGGGATAATTACTAAATGATGTTACCCCATTCCAGGCAAAAGCTGCCATTTTTCGGAAAGGATATTTTGACTCGCCTGCAAAACGTTCTAACCTATCATAATAAACAACTTCGCTTTTAAATCCAATACTAGGAATAATACCGCGAAGAAATAAATTAACTTCTCCAAACTCCGCTAAAGCTTTTAAAACTCGATGGCTACATAATCTATAGTCAGCATGATTATGAACAACATTCACTTTCATTAGTTTCATTAGTTTATAAAAAAATAGGGCTGTATTTCGTTTAAAAAAAGTATCGGTTACTCTTTCTTTTCTAACGCCAAATACAACATCTGTTCCAGATATGAATTTTAAAATCATTTTTTCTATGACACGAACATCATCTTGTAAATCGGCATCGATAGAAATTAAAGCATCGGCTTCCTCTTTAAAAGTGAGTAATCCTGCTAAAAGTGCTTTTTGATGCCCTACATTTCCTGCTAATTTTAATCCTTTCACATGAATTAATTCAGCGGCTAGTTCTTCGATACAATTCCATGTATTGTCTTTACTTCCATCATCAACAAATAGAGCAAAACTCTTTCCTGAAATGATATTACGTAACACCAAATCTTGAATAATTTCATTCAATTGTGCCGCTGTTTCTGGCAATACTAATGCTTCATTATAACAAGGAGAAACTATCCCAATGATAGGTTTTTGTTTGGTTTCCATTAGATGGTTGAGATTTTATTAGGAAAAACAAATTTAGCAATAAAGTTAACTTTATTTTGAAACCATTTTATTCGATACAAACCTGCAGCACTCATAACATACAATGCAACTCGAGAAGGAAACATATATCTTGGTTCCATATAAGTCAAACCATGAAATAGTAAAAGCGCTAAAATGACAGACCAAAAAAGCCAATAGTTAATCAGATTTTTTTCTTTAAGTAAAAATAAAAAGGCCCCAATTATAATGATGATGTTTATCGAATTTATCAGTAAAATTATGAACCAATAGCCCCAAACACCTTGAATTGGTCCAAGGTGAAACTTCTCTGGTTTTACACTATTGATAAAATAAACGTGACCATATAAGCATTTTACAAAAAATTGTCGAGTAAACCAAAACGGATGATCAAAAACATCATTAATCAAAAACTCTTTATAAACATCAGAGTGATGCATTTTTATCTTGATCGCTTCTAATACAGAGTAACTTTTTCGCCAATTTTGATAATCCTTACTATCCTCTCTGGTTTCATTATCCCAAAAACGAAAATCGGTTGGTTCTTCTCGAAACTGAAATCTTCCCTGATGAGCAACATAATATAATAATCCTTCTTGATTGTCATTCGATTTTGTTTTAGTGATTTCTTTAGCCAATTGCAACATCCCGAGTCCCATAAAACCGACACTAAATAAAGAAATGGCTAATTTTTTTCCATAAATTTTGAAAAAATCTTTATGCTGAAAAAAAGAATATAAAATGATTAGAAATCCAAACCCGAGTAGTAACATAGTATTGGGTCTGTTCAAAATTAAAAACCAAATACCTAGTGTTAACCAAATCCATCCTGCTTTTTTAGTTGGACTATAAAAAGCTATTGACCATCCATAAAGTGCCAATGCCAATGAAAAAAAGGCCGGTGCTTCAGCAATTATTCCCAGTGAATAATAACAATGTATGGGAAAAATAAAAAATAACAGAACACTAAGTAAACCCACTTCTTTTGAAAAAAAAGAAGTGCCAATTCTAAATATTAACAGCAAACTTATCGTAGTAATAATGAATGTAAATACTGTACCATACACCCAAAGTTGGTTGTCTGTTGCACCCGATGGTGCCATAAAATAAGCTGGAGTATAAAACAATATCGGTCCAGGTGCCCTAGTAATCATTACCTTATCATAACCAACGTCTCCTTTTAAATAGAAAGCAAGGTTTTTTGCTTCTTCATGAAAAATAATATCCCCAAAAGGTCTTGCTTTGAAAGGTAAATTCAGAACGATAAACATCATTA